>JAFEFD010000566.1 GCA_018240765.1 Pseudomonadota bacterium
CGCATCCGGAAGTCCAGCGCCTGCTCGCAATCGCCTTGCGCATGCAGGACAAGAATGCCGAGGCGCTGGCGTTGCTGCGGCAGGCTGCCGCGAATTGGCCCGACGATGTCATGATCCAGAACGGACTCGGTACCGCGCTGGATGCATCCGGCGACCGCGTGGCGGCAATTGCCGCATTTCGTCGCGCTTGCCAACTCGCGCCCGATGCGGCGGTGTTGTGGATCAATCTGGGCAAGACGCTCGGCGATTACGGGCAATATGACGAAGCGATTCCCGTGCTGGAACACGCACTGCAGATCGCCCCGCATGCGGCCAGCGAAATCCGTTTGTCGCATGCGTTGCGCGCGGTCGGGCGCATTGACGAGTCCGTGGGCCGTTTGCGCGCCATGCTTGCGCGCGATCCGGCTGACAGCGAGGCATGGCTGGCACTGGCGGGATTGAAAACCCGACGCCTGGAAACCGACGACATAGCCGGCATCGAGCAGGTGCTGGAAAAGCCGGATCTGAAACCCGGCGAGCGCATTTCGTTACAGTTTGCTCTGGCCAAGGCGTTCGACGATCATGGTCGCTACGCCGAAGCATTTGCCGCGTATGTCGACGCCAATGCCGCGACCCGAAAGATCCACGCCTGGGACGCCAAACTCTTCAGTGCATTTGTCGACGACGTACTACGCATGTTTGTGCGACCGGTGTCCGGCGCCACCGGCAACCAAGGCGAAGAAGTGATCTTCATCGTCAGCTTGCCACGCTCCGGATCCAGCCTGACTGAACAGATCCTCGCCTCGCATTCGCAGGTCGTAGGCGCCGGCGAACTGGATGCGACTGCGGTCGCCATCGAATCCGAGTCGGCGCGACGCCGGCAGCCGTTTCCACAATGGGTCTCGGCGGCGACTGCGGACGATTGGCAGCGCATCGGCCGGCACTATCTGGAACTTACGACGCGTTGGCGCAAACCCGGGCAACGGTTCACGGACAAACTGCCGGGCAACTGGCTGCGCGTGGGAGCGATCTTCGCGATGCTTCCGGGAGCGCGCGTGATCGATTGCCAGCGCGATCCGGTGGAATCGTGTTTTTCCTGTTTCCGTACCTTGTTCAGTCAGGGCAACCAGCCGTTCAGCTACGACCTTGCCGATATCGCGGCACATTGGCACGATTACGACCGAGCCAGTCACCATTGGCAGGCGATCTATCCAACGACATATCGCGTGCAGCGTTACGAAGCACTGGTCGCCGACCCGGAAACGCAGACGCGTGAACTGCTGGACTTCTGCGGCCTCGACTTCGATCCGGCCTGCCTGCGCTTCTGGGAAGCGCAGCGCAGCGTACGCACCGCCAGCGCGGCGCAGGTGCGCGAGCCGATTCGCAAGGATACCGCGCGGGCGGACAAATACGGCGCGCTGCTGGATCCGTTGCGCCGCGAATTGGGTCTGCCGCCGTTCGTGGCGTGAGTTCGTCCGCGCTATAGTGCACGGCATGGATGTTGCCGCAGTCCCGGATGGCATTGCCGATCTCGACCGCCGCCTCGTCGCGGCGGCCAGGGGCATCAAGCTGCTGGCCGCACTGAGCTGGCCGGCGCGGGCGCAGGAAGCGTTCCTTGCCTCCTGGCGCGCGAAAAATCCACAATTGCCAAAAGTGGATTACGCGAAGTCGGATCTTTCGCGCACGCGCGAGGAACTGGAAAGCATCTTCCTCGGCGCCGACGCGGGTCATCCGCTCGGCGATTACCTGCGCCGCAGCGCGCAATCCTGGCGCATCGCCACCGAACTGCTCGATGCGGCAGGCACGAAAGAAGTCACCGCGCATTCGATCGGTTTGTTTGGACGTCCGCACGACCGTCTGCCGGGCGGTACGGTCAGCACGCTCGATGCGGCGCGGCATTTCATCGAACTGGCCGACGAACTCGGCGGCGAGCTCGCCGCGCACGAGGCCGATTACTGCATACCCGCCGACGTGCTCGAGCAGGAATTGCAACAACGTCTCGATGCGTTCTTCGGCGCCGGCGTCGTGCGCGTGGAAACCGATCCCGACCTGATCGCCAAGGCGGCCGCGGGCGCCAAGCGCATCCGCCTGCGCTCGGCGACGTGCTTTTCCGAATACGACAAGAACCAGTTGCTCGAGCACGAGGCGTTCGTGCATTCGTTGACGGCATTGAACGGCCGCGCACAGCCGAACCTGGGATCGTTCGCCACGAATTCGCCGCGCATCACCGCCACGCAGGAAGGCCTGGCGACGTTTGCCGAACTCATGTCCGGGTCCATCGACATCGGGCGCATGAAACGCATTTCCCTGCGCATCCTCGCCATCGACAAGGCGCTGAACGGCGCGAACTTCATCGACGTGTTCAAATTCTTTCTGGATTCCGGACAGACCGAGGCCGACAGCTTTGCCTCCGCCGCGCGCGTGTTCCGCGGTACGCCGCTCACGGGCGGCAGTGCGTTCACCAAGGATGCGGTCTACCTGCACGGGTTGTTGTCCGTGCACACGTTTTTCCGCTGGGCGCTGAAGAACAAGAAACTGCAGTGGTGCCGCAACCTGTTCGCCGGCAAGATGGCGCTGCACGACGTGATCGCGCTGGCGCCCTGGTTCGAATCCGGCTACATCGCGCCGCCGAAGTACCTGCCGCCGTGGATGCAACGCACGAATGGCCTGGCCGGCGCGCTCGCGTTTTCGCTGTTCGCCAACAGGATCCGCCTGGATCGCGTCGAGGCGGAGGATCTGGTGCTCGGGATTTGATCGGGGGAGAATGAGAATGTACACGAAATTGTTTTGTGCGCTGGCATTGCTGGCAGGCGCGAACGCGGCACCTGCCGTGGAGACCGACGCGCAACGGGTGCAGGCGGTGTTGCCGCAGATCACCGCATGGAGGCGCGACATCCACCAGCAACCGGAGTTGAGCAACCGTGAGGTGCGCACCTCGAAGCTCGTCGCCGATGAGCTGAAGAAGCTCGGCTACACGGTGCGCACGGGGCTGGCGCATACCGGCGTGACCGGTGTGCTGGTCGGCGCCAAGCCGGGGCCCAAGCTGGCGATCCGCGCCGACATGGACGCGTTGCCGGTGACGGAAGAAGTCGATCTGCCGTTCGCCTCGAAGGCGAAGGGCGAATACCTCGGCAAGACCGTCGGCGTCATGCACGCCTGCGGGCACGATGCGCACACCGCGATGCTGCTCGGTCTGGCCGAGATTTTCGCGGGCATGAAGAAGGATTTGCCCGGCAGCGTCATGCTGATCTTCCAGCCCGCCGAGGAAGGCAAGCCGCCCGGCGAAACCGGCGGCGCGCCGCAGATGGTCAAGGACGGCGTGTTCGCGGATTTCCATCCGGACGCGATCTTCGGCATGCACGTCGTCAGCACGATGAACGTCGGCACGGTCGGCGTGCGCGCAGGCGGCGCAATGGCCAGTTCCGACACGTTCCGCATCGTCGTGCACGGACGCCAGAGCCACGGCGCGATGCCGTGGAAGGGCATCGATCCCATCGTGACGGCGGCGGAAATCGTGACCGATGCGCAGACCATCGTCAGCCGCCAGCTCGACATCGGCGCCGATCCGGCGGTGATCACGTTCGGCATCTTCAACGGCGGTTCGCGCTTCAACATCGTGCCCGATACGGCCGAGCTGCAGGGCACCGTGCGCACGTTCGACGAGGGTATGCGCAAGCAGGCGTTGGCGAGCTTGCAGCGCATCGCGCAGAACGTCGCCGCCGCGAACGGGGCGAGCGTGGATACGCAGATTCCGCTGTCGGCCGACAGCAGCAACCCGGTCAATTACAACGACCCGGCGCTGACCGGGCGCGTGCGCGCCAGTCTGGAAACCGCGCTTGGCAAGGATCATGTCATCGAATCGCCACGCTGGACGGCCTCGGAGGATTTTCCTTATTTCCCGCTCGGGGCGAAGGCGCCAAGCGTGTACTTCTTCGTCGGCGCCACGCCGCAGGGACAGGATGCCGCGACCGCGCCGACCAACCATTCGCCGAAGTTCTTCCTCGACGAAGGCGCATTGAAAGTCGGCAGCGAAGCCATGCTGCAGGCGGCGCTGGATTTCCTGGGTTACCCGGCCAACCCTTGATGGCATGAAATTCGCTTGTTTTTCTGGCTAGCATAGGAGCCTCCCCCATGAAAATTCGCCTGCTCACCGGTTGTGTTGCACTCGCGTTGGGCGCCCAAGCCGCCTGGGCCTTGCCGCCGGTCTTTCACACTCAATCCTGCTCGGTGTCGGTCGATGGCAACCGGCTGGATACCGTGCTCACGCCCGCGTCTGGCGGCGCCGGCAGCCAGCGTAATACTTTTGCCTATGAACCCCTGACGCGTCGTTGGCATTTCTGGGGATTTTTGGCGAATGACGACAATTTTCCTTCGGTGGCGTCATCGCTGCGCGCGGTCGTTCATGCGACCTCGACGGATGGCGTGCATTTCACCAGCGACGGCAATCTGAGCTATGCCTTCGGCAGCGCCAGTTACACGAGCTATGGTGCGAGCATCGATCCACCGCTGGATTTCTTCCGTGCCGTGTTCGATACCCAGACCGGTACCTGGAAACTGTTCAATTGGACCGAGAACGATCAGCCGCCGAATGCACGTTTCGGCCAGTACAACTACAACACCTCGGTCAACGACTTGAGTACCACCGCTGGCACGACGGCCGTTGTGCATCAGGGTCCGTTGAACACGCCAGTGGCGGGCAACCATGTTGGCGCCTTCGGTTTGGTCGATGGCACGCTGTTTCTGCGGACGGACACCGACGGCAACGCCGATCAGTTCGCCTATGCGGATGGCGCGTATCCGTGGACCGGTGCAAATCAACCCTCGACCGGAAGCGCAACCGGCAGCGCAAACCTGTATGCGGGCACGCCGTATTGCTGGTTCCTCGATCCGACGTGCGGAAACACCGACCCGCGAATTCCCACGTATGTGCACAACGTCGGCCGCACGCTTCGCCAAGCCGATGGTACGCTCGGAACCTATTACACGTTCCGCAATGCGACCTCATATGCACGCCAGGACCAGCAAATCTGGTATGTCGAGTCCACCGACAACGGTGCGACGTGGTCGGCGCCGGTCGGCGTATTCGCCAACCCGCCCGGCGTCACCATCGACGGGGCCGGACTCGGTGCGGACGGGTTCAGTGACGTGGACCTCGTACTCAAAGGCTCGCGCTACCAGCTATACCTCAGCGCCCAGGATGCTGGCGGCGATTACGTCATGGTGGCTGCGCAGGGGCGCCCGAGCGACGCGATCTTCTGGAACGGGTTCGACGCCTGCGATTGAGGTCCTGCGTGCTGTGCTAAGCTCGCAAACCCGCACCGGATGCGGGATTGCGAGCGTTCCGCCATGTCCTCTGCCGACGATCTGAAGCAAGCCGCCCTCGAATACCACCGCCGCAAGCCGCAGGGAAAAATCAAGGTCGCGCCGACCAAGCCGCTGGTGACGCAGCGCGACCTGTCGCTCGCGTATTCGCCGGGCGTGGCCGCGGCCTGCGACGCGATCGTCGCCGATCCGGGCGAAGCATCCATGCTGACCGCGCGCGGCAACCTCGTCGCCGTCGTCACCAATGGCACTGCCGTGCTCGGCCTGGGCAACATCGGCCCGCTCGCGGCGAAACCCGTGATGGAAGGCAAGGGCGTGCTGTTCCAGAAGTTCGCCGGCATCGACGTGTTCGACATCGAAATCGCCGAGCGCGACCCGGACAAGCTCGTCGACATCATCGCCGCGCTGGAGCCGACCTTCGGCGGCATGAACCTGGAAGACATCAAAGCGCCAGAGTGTTTCATCGTCGAGCGCAAGTTGCGCCAGCGCGTGAAGATTCCGGTGTTCCACGACGATCAGCATGGCACCTCGATCATTGTTGGCGCGGCGGTGATCAACGCGTTGGCCGTGGTCGGCAAGAAGATCGGCGAGGTAAAGGTCGCGTCCACCGGCGCCGGCGCAGCCGGCATTGCCTGCCTGGACATGCTCGTGCAGCTCGGCGTCAAACCCGAGAACATCCTTGTCGCCGACCGCATCGGTGTGATCTACACCGGGCGCAACGAAGAAATGGACCCGGACAAGCAGCGCTACGCGCGCGACACGAAGGCGCGCGTGCTGGCAGAAATCATCCGCGACGCGGATATATTCCTCGGCCTTTCCGCCGCCGGCGTGCTCAATGGCGACATGGTCAAGACCATGGCCGAGAGGCCCATCATCCTGGCGCTGGCCAATCCCACGCCGGAAATCCTGCCCGAGGTCGCGCGCGAAGCGCGGCCGGACGCGATCATCGCCACCGGACGCTCGGACTATCCGAATCAGGTCAACAACGCGTTGTGCTTTCCGTACATCTTCCGCGGCGCACTGGATGTCGGTGCGACCACGATCAACGAAGCGATGAAGGTCGCCTGCGTGTACGCGATCGCCGAATTGGCGCGGCGCGAGATTTCCGATGTCGCCGCGCGCGCCTACGGCGACCGCCTGATGTCGTTCGGGCCCGAATACCTGATCCCGCAGCCGTTCGATCCGCGCCTGCTGGTGTCGCTGGCGCCCGCGGTAGCCGTGGCGGCGATGGATTCGGGCGTGGCGACGCGGCCGATCGCGGACATGAGTGCGTATCGCGAGCGCCTTTCCCAATTCGTCTACCGCACCGGCATGGTGATGAAGCCGGTGTTCGAGCGCGCCAAGTCCGCGCCGCAGCGCGTGGTCTACGCCGAAGGCGAGGAAGACACGATCCTGCGCGCCGTGCA
>JAFEFD010000567.1 GCA_018240765.1 Pseudomonadota bacterium
CCTTCGCCTTCGATCATGTAGCAAGCCAGCGTCCACGGACTGCCGGCGAAGCCGATCAGCGGGACCTTGCCGTTGAGTTCGCGGCGGATCGATCGCACCGCGTCCATGACGTAGCGCAAATCGGTTTCCGGATCCGGCACGCCAAGTTTTTCGATGGCGGCGCGCGTGCGCACCGGCTTGGCCAGACGCGGGCCGATGCCTTCCTCCACCGACAGGCCCAACCCCATCGCGTCGGGAATCGTGAGGATGTCGGAAAACAGGATCGCGGCATCGAGCGGATAGCGCGCGAGTGGTTGCAGAGTGACTTCGCAGGCCAGTTCCGGCGTCTTGCACAGATTTACGAAACTGCCGGCGCGCGCGCGCGTGGCGCGGTACTCGGGCAGGTAGCGCCCGGCCTGGCGCATGATCCACACCGGGGTGCGGTCGACAGGTTGGCGCGCGAGCGCACGCAGGAAGCGGTGATCGGTCATGCGGTTCCTAGGGTTGTGCTTGCCGGACTTCTGCCTGCAGCGGGCCGACACGGCGTGGCCATCCGGGAGCCGCGCCCTGCGCCGCAATTTCCTCGCGCGCGGTGCGGGCGGCCTGCAAGCTGGCGTATGGGCCGCAAACCAGCAGCCAGACCTCGGCGTCGTTCTGGCGCAAATGCAATTTGTACACTGTTTCGCTGATCAGGTTCGGCGTGCCGAGTTCCGCTTCGGTCGCGGCGCGCGCCAGTTCGATCACATAGGAATCGGCAGGCAGGGCAAGGAAATCGACTGGCGATGTCGAGACGGTCATCGTCGGTGCAGGCGTCAGCTTCGGCGGCGGCGCGGCCACGGCGGGAACGGGCTTCGGCGCAGGTGTGGCCGGTTGCGGCAGCGCGGGCGATGGATTCGCCGCGGCGGCTGGCGCTTGTGCCGGCACCATCGGACCCTGCACGCGCGGCGGCGGCGCGGGCTTTGGTGCAGGCGCTGCGGGCATCGCTTGCATGGAATTGTCCTGCGCCGGCGCGGCAAGATAGCCCGGCAATGTGCCGGCGCGCGGTGACGCGGGCGCGGGCGGCTCAGACGACGCGGGCTTTTCCGGTTCAGTCGCGGCAGTGGGCGGAATTTCGGCCGCACCCGACATTCTGCAATCCCAACCCTTGCGGTCGGCGGTCGGTACACAGTTATATTTTTTTCCGGGCTGGAACGTGTCCACCTTGCCGTAGTCGGAAGGATCCGCCTGCGCGACCGCGGCGGCGCACAGCAGCGCAAGCGCTAGCGATTCACGCAGCCGCATACGGCGAATCCTGGCCCTGGGTGAACATGATGCGGAAGCCGCGCTTGAGCTGCGCGTCGCGGGCGTGCTCGAATGCCGCGAGCGCAGAGTCGCGCTCCAGATACACGTCGCGCTTGAGACTGATGCGCCCGCCCGGCTGGCCCCACTCGCGGGTCAGCGTCCAGCCGCCGAGCAGATCCTGCTGCAGGGCGATCTGGTAGTAGCGCGGCGGTTCGCTGGCCGCGGGCTTGGTTTGCATGTACAGGCGCATGACCGGATTTTAACCGGATTCGCGCAGGAGCTCGCAGATCGTGCTTTCATCCACGCTTTCGGCAATCTCGGCGCGCCCCACGCCACGCCACAGGATCAGGCGCAGGCGACCGCTGGCGTTCTTCTTGTCGAGCCGCATCGCCGCAAGCAGGGCATCGGCATCGGTTCCGGCCGGGATCGCCGTCGGCAATCCGAAGCGAGTCAGCTGATCGCGCAGGCGCTGCGTGTCCGCATCCGCCGCCATGCCCATCCTCACCGACAAGCGGGCGGCGAGATGCATGCCGATGGCCACCGCCTCGCCGTGCAGCAGACTTCCGTAGCCGCATGCGGTTTCCAGCGCATGGCCGAAGCTGTGGCCGAAATTGAGCAGGGCGCGTTCGCCGTGTTCGGTTTCGTCGCGCGTGACGAAACCGGCCTTCTGCGCGCAGCAATGCGCGATGCATTCGACGAGCGCATCCGGATCGCGCGCAAGCAGTTTGCCGGCATGCGTTTCCAGCCACGCGAAAAATTTCGCATCGCCGAGTGCGCCGTACTTGATCACCTCGGCGAAGCCGGCGCGCAGCTCGCGATCCGGCAGACTCGACAGCGTATCGGTGTCGGCAATCACCGCGCGCGGCTGGTGGAATGCGCCGACCAGGTTCTTGCCCTGCGGCAGGTCGACGCCGGTCTTGCCGCCGACGGACGAATCGACCATCGCGAGCAAGGTCGTCGGCATCTGCACGAACGCGATGCCGCGCATCCAGCACGCCGCGGCGAAACCGGCGAGGTCGCCGATCACGCCGCCGCCGAGCGCGATGATCGTTGCGTCGCGGCTGGTTTTCAATTCCGCGAGCGCAGCAAAGATTTTCGCGGCGGTGTCCAGCGTCTTGTGGGCCTCGCCGGCCGAAAGCGTCAAGGTCGAAAACGAGCGATCGCGCAATCCTGCGGTGACACGATCCAGATACAGCGGTGCGACGTGCTCGTCGCTGACGACAAGCACCTGCTTGCCGGAAAGTGTGTCGTGCCAGTTCGCGGGATCGGACAACAATCCTGCGCCAATCCGGATCGGGTAGCTGCGCGCGCCCAGTTCGACGGCGAGTTTGCGCATCGCGCCGTTCATGCCGCACGTCCGCTGGCGGGGCGCTGCCAGGCCTGTGCCAGCTGCGTGGCCACTTGATGCGCCACTTGCGCGACGCTGCCGCGATGTCCCGCGGGGATGGTGAGGTCGGCGATTTCGCGATACAGCGGATCGCGCTGCGCCGACAGCGCGACCAGGCGCTCGCGCCGATCCGGCGCGGCGAGCAGCGGACGCTTGCGGTCGCGCGCGAGGCGTTCGAGCTGCTCGTCCACCGTGGTTTCCAGGAACACCACGAATCCGCGCTCGCGCAGCACGCCGCGATTTTCGCCGGCGAGGATCGCGCCGCCGCCGGTGGCGAGCACGATGCCGTCGCGTGCGGCGAATTCGGCCAGCATCGCGCTTTCGCGGCGGCGGAATCCGCATTCGCCCTCGATGTCGAAAATCAGCGGAATGTCGGCTCCGCACTGCGCCTGGATTTCATGATCCAGATCGAAGAACGGCAAGCCGATAGCCTCCGCCACGCGTTTGCCGAGTGTCGATTTGCCGGCGCCCATCGGGCCGATGAAAAAAAGGTTGGGGGCGGGATTCATGCGACAATGCTACCGAAACTTTTGCCGTGAAACCCGCATGCTCCGCTTTATCGTTGTTTTCCTCGTTTGCCTGCTGGTGCTGTTCACCGCCGAACTGCTGCAACCGGTGCAGGCGCACGTGATCATGCCGTTCACCGCCGGGGTGGCGCATGTCAGTGCGTGGATCATGATGCTCTTCGACCACAACGTGATCGCACGCGGCAACGACATCATCAGCGCGCGCAGCGGCGGCGGCATCGAAATCGTCGCCGGTTGCAACGGCGTCGAGGCGGTGCTGATCCTGTTCTCGGCGATCCTCGCTTTTCCGTCGCCGTGGAAGCACAAGCTCGCCGGCATGGCGATCGGCTTCGTCGCCATCCAGAGCCTGAACGTGGTGCGCATCATCAGCCTGTTCTACCTGCATGAATGGAACCAGGTCTGGTTCGAGTGGTTCCATCTGTATTTGTGGCAGGCGCTGATCATTCTCGATGCACTGGTGTTCTGGCTGATCTGGTTGCGCTGGTTGCCGCGTACGCATCAAACGGCAGCGGCCTGATAGACTCGGCAGGCTGCTATGCAGCGATCCGTTTCCCAAGGAGGCAAGCCATGAACAAGATCACCAAAGTCATCGAACTGAGCGCATCGTCGACCAAGGGCATCGAGGATGCCATCACCGGCGGCCTGAAGAAGGCGAGCAAGACGGTGAAGAACATCAAGGGCGCCTGGATCAACGACATCAAGGTGACCACCAACGATGACGGCTCGGTCGCCGAGTGGCGCGTGAACATGCGCGTCAATTTCCTCGTCGATTGAGGATCGCATGACCGCCGGCCTGATCGATCAAGCCATCGCCCAGGTTCGCGATCTGATCGGCGCCGCGCGCGCGGCGGGCGATGTCGAGCCCACCGCGATGACGCTGGCGACCTGCGATGCGCACGGGCGCGTGTCGGCGCGCATCGTGCTGCTCAAGGAACTGGACGAACGCGGCTTTGCGTTCTACACCAATTACGAGAGCGCCAAGGCCGCGCACCTGCGCGAACATCGCAGCGCCGCGCTGTGCCTGCACTGGAAGACGCTGCGCGACGGTGTGCAGGTGCGCGCCGAAGGCATCGTTGAAAAAACCTCGGCGCAGGAATCCGACGCGTATTTCGCCACGCGCGCGCGCGCCAGCCAGATCGGCGCCTGGGCAT
>JAFEFD010000568.1 GCA_018240765.1 Pseudomonadota bacterium
AACGAACCAGATCGCGAGCATGTTGAAGGTCGTGCCGCCAGTAGCCAGGTTGGTGAACTCGAGCTGGAACCCGTGACCGCCCTGGCTTTGGTTGTACCAGTTGCCGGACATGTACCCGCCCAGCGCGATCGAAGGCGACGCGGCGGCGTTGACCACGATACTGCCGACCATGCCCATGCCGACGTGGTTGTCGCAGTGATAGTGGATCGTGCCGGGCGTGTTGAAGGTCAGGGTGAACTGCCAGCTTGCCGACGAGGGGTCGCCGTTGCCGCCCTGGCCGTCACAACCGTTTGCGCAGCGAAACGAATCATCGTCGGCATGCACGTTGTGCGCGGCACCGCGAAGATTCGTGAACGTGACCGTATCGCCGGCAGTGATCGTGAGCTGCGCCGGCGAGAACGCCAGGATGGGATTGGTGTAACCTCCCCCGTAGCCGCCATCGCCGGTCGTGGTTCCACCGACTTCGACAACCCAGTTCGCGCCGAACGCCGTGTGGCACGCGCCAAGAGCGATCAGCGATACCATCAGCCGCAGAATGCGAGAGTGCATGAATCGATCTCCGTACATGGAAGGCCGCCGTGCCGGTGGTCAGGCGGTGGCTAGTGCCGGGCTCGCGGCCCGGGCCTTGGATTGACCACGCCGGTGTATTCCCGCCATCCGGCAACGGGTTCATTGCGACGGGAATCGGGTGGCGGCAATGCCGGATGAACCTTTCGTCTGCAGCAGGGAATGAACCGGCAGAAGTCGGAAACGGCACATGTGGCGTGAAACGATTCAACGGTTCGGCACAGCCGAGCCTGTGTTGCCCTCGGCGCAAGCCGAGGAGACGGCGCTGCTCGAACGCATTGCCGCGGGCGATGGGCGCGCGTTCGAGACGTTGTACCGGCGCTACTTTCCGCGCCTGTGCCGTTTCCTGGAGCGCATGACGCGACGACCGGCATTGGTCGAGGAAATCCTCAACGACACCATGCTGGTCGTTTCGTGCAATGCGCACAAATACCGGCGCGAAGCGCGGGCATCGACCTGGATCTTCGCGATCGCCTACCGCAAGGCGCTCAAGGCGCTCAAGCACCTGGACGATCCGGTCGAAGACGACCCCGATGAAGAGGCGGCGCGGATCGAGCCAGGATCGCAGCCGAACGAGGAAATGCTGCGCGGGCAGCTGCGGCATGTGTTGGACACGGCCTTGCAGGCGCTGTCGGCCAAGCATCGCGCGGTGGTCGAGCTGACTTATTTCCAGGGTGCTGATTACCGCGAGATCGCCCGGATCATGGACTGTCCGGTAGATACGGTGAAAACACGAATGTTCCATGCCCGGCGGCAACTCAAGGCCCTGCTGCCGGAACGAATGGAGGACTTGCTATGACCGCTGATGTCGTCAACCTGGGTTCCCCCGCGCACCAGCGCAGCCAGGAATTGTTGCCCTGGTTCGCGATGGGTACGCTCGATGCGCAAGAGCGCGACTTCGTGGACGCGCACGTAAGTGTGTGCGCGGCTTGCCAGCGCGACTTGCAATGGCAGCAGGATTTGCGGCGCGCGCATGCGGTGTCCGCATCGCCTGTCGTTGGCTATGACGTCGAGCGCGCACTTGGCGCGCTGCGTGCGCGCGAGCGCGCCAGTGCCTTGGCGCATCCGTCGCGCACGTCGCGCTGGCGCCAGATCGCGACGGCACCGCGCCGCAGTCTGGCACTGCGCGTAGCTGCCGGATTGGTGCTGGTTTGTGCGGCTTTTCTCGGCGCGACGCGCTTGTTGTTTCCACCGGCCGCCGAATACCACGCGCTGAACCAGACGCCTGCACCGACCGCGCGTCTGGTTGCGGTGTTCGCGCCGCAGACCTCTGAAGCGCAGATCCGCACCATGCTGCTGGCCAATGGCGCACGCATCGTCGACGGCCCTACCGCAGCGGATGCCTATACGCTGGCTGTCGCCGCCGATAGCGCGGACTCGGTCCTGCAACGCCTGCGTGCCGAGCCTTCGGTCCTGCTGATCCAGCCGCTCGACGCGAGGGCGGCGCATTGATGGCGCTATTCGCCCGCGCTCTGACTGCATGGCTCATCCTCTGGGCGGCGCCCGCCTTCGGTATGCCATTGGCTGTAACCAACGTTGCCGCCGGCGAATCGCAGGTTCTGGTGATGCTGCACTTGCCGCCGCCGCATTACCGGGCAGCGGCGAACTACGGCAGTTACGAAAACGCGCCCGGGCACGAAGCACGGCGCCGCATTGCCGACGCACTCGCGCGCGCGCACGGGCTGGTGCTGGAATCCGATTGGCCGATGCCGGTGCTTGGCGTGGACTGCTATGTGCTGAGCGTGCCATCAACCCGCAATGTTGCCGATGTCGTGCACGATCTCACGCGCGACCCGCGCACCCAGTGGGCGCAGCCGCTGAACACGTTCCACGGCCTGGATCGTCCCGCCGAATCCCTTTATGCGCTGCAACCCGGTGCCAGCCTTTGGCATCTGCGTGAACTGCATACCCTGAGCACCGGCCGCGGCGTGCGCATTGCGATCGTCGACAGCGGCGTGGATGCCGCCCATCCCGCGCTCGCCGGACGCCTGGCCGAAGATCGCAATTTCGTCGACGCAGCCGATCCGCCGGCCGAATCCCACGGCACCGCCATCGCAGGTATCATCGGCGCCGCTGCCAGCGACAACGCGCAGGTCATCGGCATTGCGCCGCAGGCGCGCCTGCTTGCGCTGCGTGCGTGCTGGCAAGTATCCGCCGAGCAGACCCTATGCAACAGTTTCACCCTGGCCAAGGCCCTGCAGTTCGCGATCCAGGCGCGCGCCGATGTGATCAACCTGAGCCTGGGTGGCCCGCAGGACGAGCTGCTGTCGCGCCTGCTGGATGCGGCGCATGCGCGCGGAATCCTCACTGTCGCGGCGGTGGATCCGCAGGCGCCGGATGGTGGCTTTCCGGCGTCGCATGCCGGAGTGCTGGCTGTTGCCGATGCGACCACCGTGATTCCGGCTTTGATGGCGCCAGGCCGGGATATCCCGGCGCCGACGCCGGGCGGCGGCTACGCTTTCGTCTCCGGCACTTCCTTCGCCGCAGCGGAAGTTTCCGGGCTGGCTGCCTTGGTCCGGCAACTGGCGCCGACGGCGGCAATGGCCAATCCGGCGGCCTGGGTCACGTTTCCCATGAGCCCACCGCAATCGCGCGCCGGCATGGTCGACGCCTGCGCAACCCTGCGCAAGGCCACGGCCGGCATCGCGTGCGCTTCCGCGCAGGGCACTCACAACGCGTGGTAGGCCCCGGACGCAATGCGCTTCTGTGCGTCTTTCTTTTTTTCCTGGTCCACGGCAGTTTCGCGATTGCGCAACTTTCGCTTGATGCCAGCCTCGCCTCCGACAATGTGTATCGCGGCATTTCGCTGAACGCAGGCGACCCGGCTGCGGCGCTGAACCTGACCTGGGATGCCGGCAGCGGCTGGTACGTCGGCGGCATGGCTTCGCAGGTTCATCTGTATCGCCGTACGCAATCCAGTGCACAGATAAGCGCGAATGCCGGTTATGCATTCCGCAGCGAATCCGGATTGGGGTGGGAATTCGGCGGCGCCACGACGGCATTCCCGGATTCAGCGCACTACAACTATGGCGAGGTGTTCGCGGGTCTGCTCGGCGAGCATTGGAATGCGCGGCTGTATATTTCTCCCGACTATTTCGGTCGGAGCGAGCGCACCATCTACGCCGAATTCAACACCACGCATCCCCTGGCCGAACACCTGCGCTGGTTCGCGCACGTGGGCGCGCTGCACGGCCTGTCCGGCGCGCGCGGCAATGTTCCGTTGTACGACGTGGCGATCGGAACCGGGGCGCGGTTCGGCGCGTTTGATCTGCAAGTGCAATGGGTCGACACCAGCCGCCTGGATTACCTGTATCCGGCCGCAGCCGCCGATACCCGCCACGCCTGGGTGGCGAGCCTGACCTTCAGTTACTGAGCGCGCGCCGTTACACTGCGCCTTCGTCACGTCCGGACCGGCCATGGCCAAGCTGTATTTCTATTACTCGGCGATGAATGCCGGCAAGACCACGACGCTGTTGCAGAGCGCGCACAACTATCGCGAACGCGGCATGCGCACGCTGATCCTGACCCCGCAACTCGACGATCGCCACGGCCGCGGCGTGGTCGCCTCGCGCATCGGCCTGAAGGCGCGCGGTCGCGTGTTCGCGCGCAGCGAAGACCTGTTCGACCTGGTGCGCGAGGACATCGCCGCAAACGGCGCCCTGCACTGCGTTCTGGTGGACGAGGCGCAGTTCCTAAGCCGCGCGCAGGCGTGGCAGTTGTCAGACGTGGTCGACAAGTTGCGCATCCCCGTCCTCGCCTACGGCCTGCGTACGGATTTTCGCGGCGAACCGTTCGAGGGCAGCCAATACCTGCTCGCCTGGGCGGACGAACTGGCCGAGATCAAGACCATCTGCCACAGCGGCAAGAAGGCGACGATGGTGGTGCGCGTGGACGACCACGGTCGCGCCGTCACCGAAGGCCCGCAGGTCGAGATCGGCGGCAACGAGCGCTACGTGTCGGTGAGCCGCGCCGAGTTCAAGAAGATCGTGCGCGGCGAGGGTCGCATCGAGCTGCACCAACCGGCGTTGCCGCTGGGCGAAAAGAAATCGTGAAACTCAGCGCTGGCAGCGCGGACAGAAGAACGTGCTGCGCTGGCCGAGCACGATGACGCGAATCGGCGTCGCGCAAACCTTGCACGCTTCGCCCGCGCGGCCATAGACAAACAATTCCTGCTCGAAATAGCCCGGCGTACCGTCGGGGCTGATGAAGTCGCGCAAGGTCGTGCCGCCGCGCGTGATTGCGTAGGCGAGGATGCGCCGGACTTCGTCCGCCAGTCGTGCGTAACGCGAGCGCGACACGGCTCCGGCGGCGCGATGGGGATGGATGCCCGCCGCAAACAGCGCTTCGGCGGCGTAGATATTGCCGACGCCGACGACGACGTGCTGGTCCATCAGGAATGTTTTCACCGGCGCGCTGCGTCCGCGAGAGGCGCGCCACAGATAGTCCCCGTCGAATTCGTCGCCCAGTGGCTCCGGCCCGAGGTCGGCCAGCAGCGGATGCGTGGCGCCGGGTTTCTGCCAGAGCAGACAGCCAAAGCGGCGCGGGTCGGTAAAACGCAGGATGCGTCCGGACGACAGCCGCCAGTCGACATGATCGTGCACGCCCGGTGGCGTGTCGGCGCGCAGGATGCGCAACGAACCGGACATGCCCAGATGCAACACCGCACTGCCCGCGGTGGTATGCGCCAGAATATACTTTGCGCGCCTTTCCACATTTTCAATTTTCTGGCCGGGCAGGGCACGACGCAGCCCCAGTGGAATCGGCCAGCGCAGGCGTGGCTGGCGCACGATGAGTTCCTCGACGCGGCGGCCGACGAGGTGTGGTGTTATTCCACGAACAGTGGTTTCGACTTCGGGGAGTTCGGGCATGGTTACTTCGCCGCTTTCGAATCGAGCAACTCGCTCTCCGGCGATTCCAGCAATCGCGCGCTGAAGCGATCCGGCACGCGCAGCAGTTCATCGCCAACGCGCACGTAGCGATCGTGATCGATGGGATCCTCGCCACCGATATCGATGCGCGTGGCGCCGGCAATCACCGTCATCTGTGGCGGATCGAGTCCGAGCCTGGCCGCGTCGTACCCGGCCATCGCTGCACGCGTTCGCACGCTCGCATGCACGATCGCAAGCAGGCGCGTGACAGCCTCGGCACTGGCTTTCGCATCATGCGGTTGCTTCATCCACCACATGCCATCGACGCGCTCGAACACGCGCGTCGTACAGGACCGACAGTGGATTTCCAGATGCGTCACGCTGGCCGGATCGAGCGACGTCACCGGCTGCGGTGCAAGCCCGCGCTCGCGCACAAGTTCCGCGTACACCGCGGCGCCAAGCGCGATGGCGGCAACGGCGAGAATCAGCAGGCTGCGCGTGGATTTGCGCATGTCACGCCCGTCGGCGACGCCACCAGATCGATCCACCAATGATTGCCAGCAGCAACGGCAACACGATGAGAAAACCCAGGCCGATCACGCCGAGCGCGCGCTGCGACAACTGCAATTGCCGGTCTGGCGCACCCTTGTCGGGAATGTCGATCAGCGCGTCGTCCTGCAGCAGCCAGTCGAACACGCGCTGGCCGAATTCGCGGTTGCCGCCGTTGCCGAGAAAAGCATTGGACAGGAAGTCGCCGTCGCCAATCACGACCACGCGTTGCTCGGACTTGTCCGGGCCTGGCGACAGTCGGCTGAGCGCGACGCCGATGTCCAGCGGTCCGGGAATCTCGCCCTTGTCCGCATCGTAAGCGATCGTCGCCGTGTCCCCTTGCTGCGGGATCGGGCCGAGGCGCGTCCAGGATTTGGCGCTGGTGCGCAGCAGCGATTGCACCTTCCATTGCGTGCCGCTGACCACGCCGAGCGCGACCGACTGCGGAAACAAGGTCGTCAGCGAAAAATCACGTGTTACCGGATTTTGTGGATAAGTGGACATTGCCACAAAACTCGGATCGCCGATGCCGAATGCCGCGCCGGCGCCATCGACCACGGTGCCGTCGAGCACACGCAACGACAGTGTCTTGGCGAGCGCATCCGTGCCCATGTTTTGCCCGGGCTCGACCAGCCACAGAAAATTGCCGCCACGCCCGAGGTAATCGTCGATCTCGGCCACGACCGGCGCGGCGAGCGGCAGCTGCGGGCTCGCCAGCACCAGCACATCGACGTTCTGCGGGATATGCATGCCGGCAGTGAGCACAAGGTTCATCGTGCGCACGCCTTGCTCGGTGAGCAGCGCGCCGAAGTTGCCCAGGTCCGCATTCGCCTTGCCGTCGGGCTTGCGCTCGCCGTCGCCGGCGAGGAATGCAGCGAGGCGCACGCGCGTACGCGCCAAGCGCGCCAGCGCGTTGTCGAACTCGCGCTCGGTCAGCACCTTCAATTGCTCGTTGTGTTCCTTGTAGCGGATGTTCAATTCGCCGTCGATGGTGATGCCGGCCGCACGCGTGGCGGCGGGATCGGCATCCGGATCGACGAAACGCAACGAGATGTCGGGCTTGATGTGCTGGTAACGCGCGACGAAATCAGCGATGGCGGCGCGCAATTGCGCGTCCTGCCCGGAGTAGGAAACAATCGCCACGGGCGCATCGAGGCGATGCAGCAATACGACCGTGCGCGCGTCCAGACTCGAACGCTGCGCGTAGCTGAAGTCGTGCTGCCAGCCGAAACGCGTGGACAGAAACGCGACGCACAACGCGGCGGCGACCAGCAGTACGGCGAAGGCGATGCCGGCAAGACGTCCGCGCATCAGCCGCGCTCCCGTTCGGCGTCGAGACGGCGCGCTGCCAGGGTCAGCGCAACGCCGACGATCAGCGCGAAATAGACGACATCCACGCTCGCCACGATGCCGCTCAGGAACGGTTCCAGGTGCGTGGGCAGCGCGAGATAGTTGATGAAAGCGCTGCTCACGCCCTCATGGCGCGCACCGGCATCGAGCATCCACAACACAAGATTGATCGCCAGCGCGACAATGGCCGCGACGACGGCGTGGCGCGTGAATGCAGACGCCGCAATGGCGATCGCCGACAGCGCCGCGGCGAACACGATCAAGCCGAATGCACCAGTTGCAATTCGCCCCCAGTCCGGTTGCGTGCCGATGGCGAGACTCGCCGGCATCGCCAACGCGAGCGCGATCAGCACGACGAAAAATCCGCACAGCGCGGCAAACTTGCCGAGCACGATTCCCGCGCCGCTTGTGCCAGAGGTTTGCAATAAAGCGAGCGTTCCGGTTTGACGCTCGCCAGCGATCGCGCGCATGCCGAGCAGCGGTGCGACGATGAGCGCGATGCTGGCGATGGCGCGCTCGAGTGGCAGCGCGACAAGATCGGTCACGCCCGGCGCGGATGGCATGCCGGCGAGTTTGGGCATCAAGCCGAGGAAGCCTTGCAGGGTCAGCAGGAAAAAATACGCCAGCACCGCGAGCACCGCCGCGAGCAGCACCCACGCCAGCGGCTGCGCGAACAGGCGCCGCCATTCGTTGCGCGCGATGACGCGGCTCATGCGGCGGCCCGCGCGTCGTCGGCGCTGGCGATGCGCAGGAACACGGTTTCCAGATTCTCGCCGTGCGTGGCGGACAGATCAGCAAGCGTGCCGTCGTAACGCAAGCATCCGCCGTGCAGGATCGCCACGCGCGCGCAGCAGGCAGTGACATCGTGCAGCAGGTGCGTGGACAGGATCACGGCGCGATCGTGGCCGAGTTCGCTGACGAGGTTGCGGATGGATGCGGCTTGCACGGGATCCAGGCCCGAGGCCGGTTCGTCGAGCACGATCAGTTCCGGATCGTGCACGATGGCCTGCGCGATGCCCACGCGCTGCGCAAAACCTTTCGACAGGTTTCCGCACAGTCGACGGCGCATGTCGCCCAGCGCGCAACGTTCGAGCACGCGATCCACTGCCTTGCGCGCATCCGCACCGCGCATCCCGCGCAGGCGCGTGCAGAACGCGAGGTACTCGTCCACGCGCAGTTCGGCGTACAGCGGCGGGGTCTCCGGCAGATAACCCAGGCGCCGCGCGAGCGCCGGTTCTTCATGCAATTCGTGTCCGTCGAACAGCACCTTGCCCGCGCTCGGCGCAAGCAAGCCGGCAATCATGCGCAAGGTGGTGGATTTGCCCGCGCCGTTGACGCCGAGCAGGCCGAGTACGCAGCCGCGATCCAGCGCAAACGTCACGCCGTCGACGATCACGCGGCCGCCAAGGCGACGGCTCACCCCGTGCAGTTGCAGCAGCGCAGCGGATGACGGCGTGCTCAAATTTCTTCCACGCCGGTGCGCTTGCTGCGCCGGATCAGCCACGCGACACCGCGCAAATCGGCAATGCCGACGAGGGCGCGATTGAGGTTGTTGTACTTGGATGCACCGCTGCCGCGCGACCGATGATTCACCGGCACGCTCACGGTTTTCCAGCCGGCGCGCTGCATCAGTGCGGGCAGGTAGCGGTGCATGTGGTCGAAGTAGGGCAGGTCCATGAACGCGGCGCGTTCGATCAGCTTGATCCCGCAGCCGGTGTCGGGCGTTGCGTCGCGCAACAGGCGCGAGCGGATTGCGTTGGCGATCTTCGAAGCCCAGCGTTTGCTGCCGGTGTCCTTGCGATTCACGCGCCACCCGGCATACAGCTTTACGTCCGTCGCGCCGGCATCGCGCGAAGCGATGAGTTTGGGAATGTCGGCCGGATCGTTCTGGCCATCGCCGTCCAAGGTGGCGATCCACGCCCCGCGCGCAGCCTTGATGCCGGTGCGGATAGCCGTACTCTGACCGCTCTGCGCCAGATGCCGCAGCACGCGCAATTCCGGGAATTGCATCTTGGCCTGGGCAAGCACGGCCAACGAGTCGTCGCGGCTGGCGTCGTCGACGTAGACGATCTCGAAATCAACCTTGCCGCGCAGCGCAGTAGCAATTTCGGTCACCAGCGGAACGATATTGCCGCGCTCGTTGAATACCGGCACGACGACGGACAGTTGGGGCATCACGCGATTCCACGGCGCCGGAATCGGCGCGAAGCCGCGATTCTAGCGGCTTGCGCGCGCCGCCACAAAAGCCGCACACTTTGCGCGCGGAAGCCGGCCATCGCCGGCAGGGAGCGCACCGCACCGTGTCGGGTCGTCGCAATTTCCTGGTGGAACTCCAGCGCCGCAACGTGCCGCGCGCGGCCTTGCTGTATGCCGGCGCGGTGTGGGCGCTGGCGCAGGGCGTCTCGCAACTGAGTCCCGCCGTCGGTTTTCCTGACTGGACCACGCGTTGGTTTCTGATCGCCGCGATCATCGGCTTTCCGTTCTGGATCGCGTTCGCATGGGTTTACGAGTGGACTCCGCAGGGCTTCAGGCGTGAAAGCGAAATTGCGCAAGACGCGTCAATCATGCGCTCGACCAGTCGCAAACTCGACAAGGCAATCATCGCCGTGCTGGCGCTTGCCGTCGTGCTTTTGCTTGCCAACACCTTTATCTGGAAAAAAGGCGCCGGCTTGCAGGACGAATCAGACACCGGGATTCCGGCCATGTCCATTGCGATACTGCCGTTCGAGGATCTCAGCCCGGCGCACGACCACGGTTATTTCTCGGCCGGCCTCGCCGAAGAATTGTTGAACGCGCTGGCCAAGGTGCGGGATTTGAAGGTCGCCGGGCGCGCCTCGTCGTTCTACTTCGGCAATCACAAGGCTGACCTGCACACCATCGGCAAGGCGCTGGATGTCGCCAACGTGCTGGAAGGTTCGGTGCGCTCGCAGGGCGACGCCGTGCGCATCAGCGTGCAACTGGTCCGCACCGGCGACGGCTTCGAGGTCTGGTCGCAGAGTTACGACGACAACCTGCGCAATATCTTCGATGTGCAGGAGCGCATCGCGCGCGCGATCACCGATCACCTGAAGATCGCGCTGACCGGCAGCGAGCAGACGCGGCTGGTACCGGTCGCCACCACCAGCGCGGAAGCGTATGCGGATTTCGTAACCGCGCAGGCGTTGGTCAACACACGTGTCGGCGACAGCCTGCCGCAGGCCATCGAATTGCTGCAAAAAGCCACGGCGTTGGATTCGAAGTTTGCACGTGCGTGGTCGAAACTCGCGGTCGCCTACGCGGTGCTACCGCAATACACACACGCAGACTGGAGCAACAGTTGGCGCACTTCCGACGCTGCCGCGCAGCATGCACTCGCGCTCGATCCGGATGAGGCGGAAGCCTACGCGGCACTGAGTTACAACCAGTTTTCGCAGCGCAACTACGTCGCGATGGTCGAGCCGATGCAGCGCGCGCTGGAGCTGGCACCCGACAACTCTGCGGTGAACTACTGGGCGGCCAACGAACTGGCAGCGATGGGCCGCACTCACGACGCTGAAGCGCGGCTCGATGCAGTGCTCGCCAACGATCCGGCCAATCCGCTGCTGTTGTTCTACAAGAGCATGTTGCGCTGGCGCCAGCACGATCAGGCCGGCGCACTGGTGTACATCAAGCGCGGCGGTGTGGCGGATTCGCCATTCGGCGCTTTGATGCTGGAGTTTTATGACGCTGCGCACGGCGACATGGCCGGTTCCGCGCGTGAGTTCGCCAACTCGACGAGCCAGATGGGCACCAAGATTCCTCTTGCAGATTTGCAGGCGATCTATCGTGGTACTTACGCTGCCGTGCAGCGCCCGACGGCGCTGAAAATCATCGGCGCGCATCTGGACGACGAATGGGCGCCGACGATGCTGCTGCAATTGGGTGACTCGGTGCATTCTTTCGATCTGTACGAACACGGCCACAGCGGACTGTCGGACGCCTATCTGAACTGGCTGTGGCAACCAGAGCCGTGGTCGCGCAAGGCGCGGCAAGACCCGGCGTTCCAGGGTTTTGCCAAACGTATCGGCATGCTCGATTACTGGAAGCAATTCGGCTGGCCGGACCTGTGCAAACCCGCGTCCGAAAAAGGGCCGGATAGTTT
>JAFEFD010000569.1 GCA_018240765.1 Pseudomonadota bacterium
CAGCATCACGCCAAGGCCGTAGTGCATCGTGGTCAGTTGGCGAAAACCGAAGCACAGCACAGCGAGCAACACGATGCGTGCCCATTCGTTGCCGAAGGCGACGTGCACCAGCGCGGTCGCCAGCAGGAGGCCGAGCAGGGTGCCGGCCACGCGCAGCAGGCCGATGCGAAAGGTGCCGGCGAAATCGGGTTTGAGCACGATCGCGCAGGTCATCGGAATCCAGTAGCCGTGGCCGATACCGGCAACGCGTGCGCCGGCAATGGCAAGCGCGAGGCAGGCGCCGCAGCGGAGCGCATGGCGGAACGCGACCGAGGACAGATGCAGGTTCGCGCGCAGGATCGCCAGCGGATTGCGTGGGCGTAGGGCACGCGGCAGCGCGGCATCGCGCGCGGCAAGGCGCAGTTCGCCGCGGCTGCCGGCGATATCCGTATTGCGCACGGCGGCGCGCAATTGCCCACCGAGCGCACGTGCATGCGCGACGGCGATCAGCCGGAAAGTGTCCGCATCCCCGGACTTGTCGAGTGCGTCCTGCACCGCGTCGAAGCCTTCCTGCGCGGCGCTGGCGGTCAGGGCAGGCTGGCCAGCCTCAAGTGCGGCTGCAATCGCATCGAGCGTGCGCGCCGCATACTCGCGCAGCCTCACCAGCGCCCCTGCGTC
This sequence comes from Pseudomonadota bacterium, assembly GCA_018240765.1. GTDB lineage: Bacteria > Pseudomonadota > Gammaproteobacteria > Xanthomonadales > Rhodanobacteraceae > Rudaea. The sequence continues at coordinate 658 of JAFEFD010000569.1, forward strand.
TTCAACGCTGCCGCCGCGCAGTCCGCCCAGCGCGAGCAGTTCCAGGCGAATGCGCTCGATCAGCTCGGCGAGCACCCGAAACGCGTCCATTGCTACGCCGCCGGCGCGATCGTTGCCGTGCAGCAGGTCTTCCATGTCAGTCAGCGCCTGCGTCACCGGTGGCGCCTGCGTCGTGTCATCGCGCTGTCGCGCGCTGTCCGCCAATTGCCGACACACCTGCGCCAGCGCCATGCGCTCGGGGCGGTAGCGATGCAAAGGCCACGCGGCGATGGCGAATAACATCAGCAGCATGCCGCCGGAAAAGATCAGAAGCGCCGGCCCCAGCGCATCGAGTGGCGGAAGCGGATCGGCCGAGGTCACGACCAGCAGGATCATGCTGGTCAGGCCGACGCGCCCGGCATCTGGCCCGAGCGCCACGAGCAGGCCGCCAGCGATGCCCCAAGCCAGCGCCGCCAGCACGATGGCGGCATCGTTGCCACCGAGCGTGTAGCCGGCGAAAGCCGACAGGCCGGCGCCCGCGGCGGTCGCGAGCATGCGGCGCAGTCGCAGCCGGTACGGCCCCGGCTGGTCGGCGAACATGGTGTTGAGCGCACCGGCGGAAATGCCCAGGCCGATGCCCAGGTGATCTGTCGCAGCACCGAGCGCCAACGGCAGTGTCACCGCCGCGGTGTTGCGCAACGCGACCGTGTAGGGCACGTCGCGCGGTTTGAATTCCAGCAGGAGTTTGAGCATCGCGGCAAGGATAGCGTGTCCTGCCGCACGTTCGATTAACGGTACTTGTCCGGCGCCGGATTGATGTGACCGCACGCCTTGCAGGTGCGCGCGTCCAGCGAGCGGTAGAAACGCTCGAACACGGCAGGAAAATCCGTCTCGATGTTGGCGAGCGTGAAGAACTCCTCGTACAGCTTGTGGTTGCAGCGCTCGCAGAACCAGAGCAAGCCGTCTTTCTCGTGCGGCAGGCGCTTGCGCTCGATGACGAGGCCGATCGAGTTCGGCATGCGCTGCGGCGAATGCGGCACGCGCGGCGGCAGGTAGAACACCTCGCCGGCGCGGATCGGAATGTCGCGCGCGCGGCCTTCGTCCTGCACGCGCAGCACCATCTCGCCTTCGATCTGGTGGAAAAATTCCGGGCCTTCGTCCCAGTGGTAATCGGTGCGCGCGTTCGGTCCGCCGACGATCATGACGATGAAATCGCCGTCGACGATGCACTTGTTGCCGACAGGCGGTTTGAGCAGGTGCCGGTGCGCGTCGATCCAATTCTTGAAGTCGATGGGCGGGGCGAGCATGTCAGCGTCCCTCCGGCAATGCGGCGATGCACTTCAATTCGATCGCGATCGGCGTCGGCAGGGCGGTGATGCCGAGCGTGGTCCGGCAGGGTTGTGCCGTCGTGAAATGTTCCGCGTAAATTTTGTTGTACGCCGTGAAATCGCGCGCCATGTCGGTGAGGAAAACGGTCACGTCGACGAGATCTTCCCAGCGCGCTCCCGCGGCTTCGAGCACCGCGCGCACATTGGCGAACACCTGCCGGCATTGCGCGACGATGTCATAACCGGCCAGCGTGCCATCGGCATTGTATGCGTTTCCCGGAATCGCATTCGTGGCCGGATCGCGCGGCCCAACGCCGGACAGGAACAGCAGGTTGCCGACGCGCCGTGCGTGCGGGTAGGCGCCGACGGGTTTGGGCGCTGTGTCGGTGCGAATGCCGGTGCTCACGGTTTGCTTCCTTTGCCGTCCGCGCCGATCGTCACGTCGCGCGAAGTGATGTTGCGGTCGCTGCGGTCCGTGGCGATGATGCGGTATTTTCCCGGGCGCAGGAACAGGCGGCTTTGGGCGGAGCCTTGTCCGCTGATCACGCGGCTGGCCAGGTCCGCGTTCGGCGCGACGATATCGAGCAAGGCGCGGTCGGCAGCCACGGCATCGTCGCTTTCATTCGCATAGCGTGCCTGCACGAGGCAGGGAAAGTGTCCGCGGCACATGTCGCCCGATACCGGGTACGGTACGCGCAGACCACCCAGCGTCAGCCATGCCGGGCGTTCATCGCCTCGTACCGCAGGCGGGAAGACCACGCTCACGTCATACAGCTTCGGCTTCAGCGTCCAGGTCTTGTCGCCATCGACGAACACGATCGGCCACTTGGGGCGAAACGCTTCCATGATTGCCGCGTAATAGGGGTGGTCCTGATCCGGCCGCGCATGCTGGATCATCATGGTTTGCTCGATGCACAGCGGATCGATGCCCGACATTTTCTCGAAGAATTCGGCCATGCTGCTGCCGCCCAGGTATTTGCCGGTCTTCTGGATATGCGCGAAGCCGGCGTCGACGACGAGTCGCGCATTCGGATCCTGCTTGAACACGTGATACAGGTTTTGCGCGCCGGCCAGTTCGCGCGCGTCGCCGGATCCGGCGTTCTCCACGTCATAGGCGACGACCTTGTAGCCGAGCTTCAATGCAGTGCGCACCATCTCGCCATACAGCGGCTCGTCGATGTAGAAACCGCTGTCCGGCGTCGGATAGCCGCGCTGGTTGAGTTCCTTGTCGTTGCGATACAGCGTTTCCGCGGCGAACCAGTTGAATCCTTCCGCACGCAATTTTGCCAGCAGCTCGATGGTAAGCGTGCGCGTCACCGGCGCGCTGTGCGCCTCGTTGAAGAACACGGCCTTGCGGTCCTTGGCCAGTTCGAGGATCACGTCGGCCGCGGGTTTGACGCGCCAGCCCGCGGTGCTTGTTGATCCGGCCGTGGATAAATCCGTTCCGGTCCCGGGAGGTTGGTTGAAGCCCTTGGAATAGCGAGCTGCCGACGCTTCCACGTCGCGTGCTGAGCCGCCAGCAAGGGGGCTGCGCGCATCGTCGGGCTGTGCCGGCTGGGCGATGGAGAAACTGTCCGCCGCGCCGTCGTAATCGCCGATGAAGGTCTGGAACCACGACAGGTACTGGCCGAAGATGAGCTGGAACGCACGCTCGTGGTTGGCGTCGTAATGCGCCTTCATGTAAAGGTATTGCGCGAGCAGTCCGTTTTGTTTGCGCGCATCGCGCATGATCTTGTCGGATTCGTCGGCCGCCACCAATTGCAGATGCCGCCATTCCGCGGGCGACATGTCGCTGGCGCTCGGCGTGGTGTGTTCGCCATCCGCGGCGGCGTTGCGCAAGCCGCCGCCGGCGAGACAGGCCAGCAGGAGTCCGGTGAAAACCGCAGGGCGTAGTGGTCGCATGCCTACTCCAGATTGATGCAGACGTTTTTCGGTTCGGTGAAGAAGCGCAACGCGTCGAAGCCGCCTTCGCGGCCAATGCCGGACTGCTTGACACCGCCGAACGGGGTGCGCAAATCGCGCTTGAGCCA
>JAFEFD010000056.1 GCA_018240765.1 Pseudomonadota bacterium
ACGTTGCGATGGATCGACGGCGTCGCCATCACATAGTCGTGACAGAGTTGCTCGAAGGTTTCGTCACCGGCGGCAAAGCGCAAGGTCAGGTAATCGTTGCCCAGCGCCTCGACGAGGCGCGCGGCATAGGCGAACACATATACGCCGACGCGCTCGTCGGCAGCCGCAATCGCATTGCCGACCACGCCATCGAGAATGGCCATGTCGATGCCACCATCGAGAATGCGGCGCTGGAAAACATCCTGCAGCGACGCGAGCACGTTCACGCAGCGGCCCGCAAAATGGGCTCGGCGATGGCGCGGGCATGATCGAGTTCGGCGATGAGTTCCGCCAGCGGCGGGATGTTGTCGTCACGCTCGATCATGGTCGACACCGGTCCGAAGCGGCGCACCGCATCGGCATATAAATCCCAGACCGGATCCGGCACGGGATGGTCGTGCGTGTCGATGATCAGGTTGTTCTGAAAGCTGTGTCCGGCCAGATGGAATTGCTGCACGCGTCGTGGCGCAATGCCGGCGAGATAATCGCGCGCGTCGAATCCGTGGTTGTTCGCGCTGACGTGGATGTTGTTGACGTCGAGCAGGATCAGGCAATCGGCGCGCTCGGCGATGGCAGCAAGGAATTCCCACTCGCTCATCGTCGAAGCCTTGAACTCGACATAGCTGGAAACGTTTTCCAGCAGGATGCGGCGACCGAGGAAATCCTGCACCTGGCGTACGCGTGTGCTCACGTGCGCGATCGCCTCTTCGGTATAGGGCAAGGGCAGCAGATCGTGCAAGTTGCGGCCATGCGCGCCGGTCCAGCACAAATGATCGGACATCCACGCCGGTTCGACCGCATCGGCAAGATTCTTCAGCGCGGCCAGATATTCCTTGTCCAGCGGGTCATGGCTGCCGATCGACAGCGACACGCCATGCAGCACGACGGGATACTTTTCGCGCATGCGGCGCAGCCAATCCAGCGGCCTGCCGCCGGGGACGAGGTAATTTTCGGAGAGCGCTTCGAGCCAGTCGATACGTGGCTGGCTACCGAGCAAGCTCTCGTAATGATCGGCGCGCAAGCCCAGGCCAAAGCCCAATGCCGGATAACGAGGATCGGAAGTTTTCGTCATGGCGGAAATGGCAACGGCCGGCGAACACGCGCCGGCCGCCGCGCTTCGTGAATCGTCTTACTTGGCCTTGGCCTCTTCCTGCGCTGCCTTGCAGGCGGCTGCGTCTTTCTGCATG
>JAFEFD010000570.1 GCA_018240765.1 Pseudomonadota bacterium
GCCCCGGACATGCTTGTAGACCTTGAATCCATAGCCGTCGAAGCGGTTCAAGCCATCCTGGGTTCCGATCCATAGAAAGCCAGTATTGTCCTGCGCCATGGCCATCGCCGTGGCCTGCGACAGGCCATCGCCGGTGCTGTAAGTGCGAAAGCGCACGTCGATGACGCCGGGCACACCGGCGCAGGCCAACTGCGCAACCAGCAAGCCGATGATTGCGGTGAAAACCCGGTGTGGAAGCCCCCTGCCCGCCATATCAGGCAGGCTACGCGCCGACAACCGCCGGCGCAAGCGCCTGCGCCATCGCGTACGACTGGAAAAATCCACATTGCAACAAGGTGGATAGTGTGAATATTCTAGCGTCGGCGTACACACTGCCCGCGTCCGGCCGTGGTCCGGTTCGAACTTTCATTGGAGGAGGGAAACGTGAGCAAGTCCAAACCGAAGGCAAAGCCGGCCAAACCGAAGGCCGCAAAATCCAGGACGGCCAAACTGGCCGCAACGAAAGGCAAGTCCTCGCCGGCGCACACACCCACGCCAGCCCCGAAGTTGGCCAAGCAGGCCCCGAAGTTGGCCAAGGCGGCCAAAAGCCCGCCCAAGCTTGCATCCAGGCCATCCAAAGTGGCAGCCGCGCCCAGCGGCAAGTCGATCATGGAGTCTGCACAGCAGATCTGGCTGGCAGGCCTCGGCGCTTTCGCCAAGGCCCAGGAACAAGGCGGCGCGGTATTCGATACCCTGCTCAAGGAAGGCAGCAACATCGAGCGCACCACGCGCAAGCTCGCCAGCGGCAAGGTCGATAACGTGCGCGGCGCAGTCGAGAACGGGGTTAGCCAGGTGCGTGAGCGCACCCAGGAAACCTGGGACCGGCTGGAACAGGTCTTCGAAGACCGCGTCTCGCGCGCGCTGGCCAAGCTCGGCGTGCCCGGCAAGAAGGAACTCGACGACCTGCTCAAGCGCGTGGACGAACTCAATCGCGACGTGCGCAAGATCACGGGCGGCGTGCGGCCTGCGCTGACCCAGGTCATGAACAACACCGTGCGCCGTGCCCGCGACGATCTGTCGGATCTCGCGCGCGAGCTCGAAGAAGCGCAGCTTGCCGCGAAACAGACCGTGAAACGTACCGTCGCCCAGGTCAAGAAAGCGGTCAAGTCCGCACGCCGCTGATCGTTTAAGCCCGCCAGCCGCAACGAAGCCGAAGGATCCCTCCCCCCAAGGCTTTGGCTGGCGGGTTCTTTATTGAATGGTCTGCACAACCCCGTCCTGGGGTTGGCAGCCCGCGCCAAGTCCGAAGTAAATTCGGACTTGGCTACGACTCGTCAATCGCGTTCGCGCATGACTCGCGGGCGAGGCATCCTGCCTCGCGAAACTTCGTTCTCGTGACGGCTCTTCGGAATTCAGGGGCTTAAGCATGACTTTTGTCGTGTTGCCCCGCCGCCTGCGCTGAACGATCATGCCGGATTGCCTCGTTGGGGAAGCCGCATGTTACGAATCCGCATCGCGTTCGCGTCGCTGATCCTTGCCGCTGCGTCCGCGTCCGCTGCCGACGTGGCGCAATTTGGCAACCTGCACTGGCGTCTGGTCGGGCCGTTCCGCGGCGGACGCGTTCTTGCCGTAACGGGCGACCCTTCGGATGCGCAGCACTTCTATTTCGGCGCGGTCAACGGCGGCGTGTGGGAAACGCGCGATGCGGGGCGCACCTGGAATCCCGTCTTCGAACGTCAGCCGGTCGGCTCGATCGGCGCGATCGCGCTCGCCCCCGCCGATCCGAAAACGATTTATGTCGGCACCGGCGAAGCCGACATGCGCTCGGATATTTCCCAGGGCGACGGCATGTACAAGTCCGTCGACGCCGGCAAGACCTGGACGCATATCGGCTTGACCGACACGCAGCAGATCGAGCGCATCCTCGTCGATCCGGCGAATGCGCAGCACGTATATGTCGCCGCGCTTGGCCACCCTTACGGTCCGAATGCAGAACGCGGCGTGTTCGAATCGCACGATGGCGGCGCAACCTGGAAAAAAATCCTCGGGCCGAATGCCGACACGGGCGCCATCGACCTTGCCTTCGAGCCCGGTAATCCGTCCACGATCTATGCCGCGTTGTGGCAGACGCGACGGCCACCGTGGAACATCTATCCGCCATCCAACGGCCCGGGTTCTGGTTTGTACAAATCAACGGACGCCGGCGCGCACTGGACGCACATCGAAGGCCACGGCTTCGCCTCGGGCACGCTCGGCCGCATCGGCATCGCGATCTCCAAAGCGGCGCCGCAACGCGTCTATGCCATCGTGGATGGGGATCAGGGCGGCCTGTACCGTTCCGACGACGCCGGCACGAACTGGGTGAAGACGACAGGCGACAATCGCATCTGGCAGCGCGGCTGGTACTTCGGCGAGATCGCGGCCGATCCAAACAACGCCGATCGCATCTACGCGATGAACACGATCGTTTTGCGCTCGGATGACGGCGGCAAGACCTTCATCGCGCTCAAGGGTGATCCCACCGGCGACGATTTCCACGCGCTTTGGATCGATCCGAACGATTCGAATCGGCAAATTCTCGGTGTCGATCAGGGCGCGCTCGTCACCTTGAACGGCGGCACGACATGGAGCTCGTGGTACAACCAGCCGACCGCACAGATCTACCATGTCTCCACCGACAACCGCTTCCCGTACTGGATTTACGGCGCTCAGCAGGATTCCGGCGCACTGGGGCTGCCCAGCCGCGGCGGCAACGGCGACGGCATCACCCTGCGCGAATTCGCCGAAGTTGCGGCTGGCGGCGAGAGCGACAATATCGCGCCCGACCCGGACGATCCGCAAACCGTGTTCGGCGGCCGCGTGGACAAGCTCGACCTGCGCACGCAGCAGATGCGCAATGTCGATCCGACGTTGGCATTGCCGAACCTGTATCGCGGCACCTGGACGCTGCCGCTGGTATTTTCCCCACGCGACAAACATGTCCTGTTCTTCGCCAACCAACGCGTGTTCCGCACTGCCGATGGCGGCGAACACTGGCAGCCGATAAGCCCCGACCTCACGCGCGAGAATCCGGGTACGCCGAAAAACCTGGATCCGGTCACCGTCGCGGACAATCTCGGTCAGGGCCCGCGCCGTGGCGTGGTGTATGCGCTCGCTCCCTCGCCCGTCGCTGATGGCTTGATCTGGGCTGGAACCGACGATGGCATGGTCTGGTGCACGCGCAACGGCGGCGCGCATTGGGACAATGTCACGCCGAATCAACTCACGCCATGGTCGAAAGTCGGCAACATTGATGCCTCGCATTTCGATGCGGGCAGCGCCTACGCGGCCATCGATCGGCACCGTCTCGATGACCAGAAGCCTTACATCTACCGCACCCATGACGGCGGCAAGACCTGGCAACTCATCGTCGAAGGCTTGCCGCTGAACCAATCGGTGAATGTCGTACGTGCCGATCCGGTGCGCAAAGGTTTGCTGTATGCCGGAACCGAACGCGGCGTTTATCTGTCCTTCGACGACGGCGGGCATTGGCAGCCGTTGCAACGCAACCTGCCTGCAACATCGGTACGCGACATCGTCATCCATGATGCTGACCTGGTACTCGCCACCCACGGCCGCGGCATCTGGATCATGGACAACGTGTCGAGCTTGCGTCTGCTCGACGCACACTCGGACAACGCGAATTTCCGGCTGTTCAAGCCCGAACCCGCCTATCGCATCCGCTTGCCCGAATTCACCGGTACCCCGATGCCGAAGGACGAGCCAATGGCATCGAACCCGGCCTTTGGCGCATATCTGGAATACACATTGAAGACATCTCCCAAGTCATCAATTAACTTGGATATTTTCGATTCAAATGACCGGCTCGTCCGGCACTATTCCAGTGCGGATTTCGCACCGCCAGCGGACCCGAAAAAGCTTCCTGTGGCACCTGAATGGGTCGAATCACCAAGCACGTTGACCACTGACCTTGGAACACATCGGTTTGTCTGGCCGCTGCGTTATCCGGCCCCTGTCAATGGTGGCAAGGCAGACCCGTGGGCCGATGGCCTGTGGGCGCCACCCGGCACTTACCGTGTGGTGTTGACCGTGGATGGCGTCAAACGTGAGCAGCCCTTGCAGGTGCTGGCCGATCCGCGCGTCAACCTGCCTGCATCGGCGTACGCGGAGCAGTTCGCACTGGCGCAGGCGATACAAGCGCAAAGCGAGCGCGTGGCAACGGCATCGCGTGAGACCGGGGCCCTTCTGCGGGCGTTGGGGCAAATCCACGATGCCGAATCGGGACGCGAAATTGCGGCATTGGGGGCGCGCGCGCGTGAACTCGATGGCTCACGCGAGGCGTCCAATCCCTTCAATGCCTGGGCATATCCGGCGCGCGACACCCGCAATTTCAAATTCCTTGCCGATGCCTTGGCCAAACTGCAAGGTGCCGTGGCAGGCGCCGATGCCGCACCGTCCATTGATGCGCAGGATGGGTTCAAGGCACTGGTGCCGATGGTCGAAGCAACCCTGAAGTCATGGAACGAACTCAAGACGCGCGACCTGGCGGCGTTGAATGCGAAGTTGAAGGCGGCGGGGAAAGAGGCGATCAAGCTCCAGTAATGACGCTAACCATCCTTGGTGCATCGCCGTTCGCCATCCATGGCTCACCAGAACCGAAGCGCAGACGATGCGATTCAACGCATCGTCTGAACGCGCTTCGCTTCTACCAGTGAACCCCTCGCATCAACGACGCGAACGCCACCTGCTCGCTGGTCGGTTGCGCATCCAGTTCGCCGCGTCCTTTCATGCCCTTGGCGGCGGCCGAATCCGGGAACAGGCGGAACGCCGTGTTCATCAGGATTTCATAGGCACGCGGTGCCAGCGCGTAGAAAATCTGAGCAAACGTGCCGAGCCGTGTCGCCATGCGCACCGGACGCTCGATGATGGCCTCGACAATCATGTCGGCGGCCTCGTCCGGCGACAGCGTTGGCACCGATTCGTACATCTTGGTCGGCGCGATCATCGGCGTCTTCACCAACGGCATGTTGATCGTGGTGAAGTTGATGCCGTTGTCGGAGAACTCGGCCTGCGCGCAGCGCGCGAACGCATCCAACGCCGCCTTCGACGACACATAGGCGGAAAAACGCGGCGCATTGGTCAGCACGCCGATGGATGAAATGTTGATGATATGCCCGCGATGGCGCGCAGCCATGCCGGGCAAAAATCCCATGATCAGGCGCAACGAACCGAAATAATTGAGCTGCATGGTGCGTTCGAAATCGTGGAAGCGGTCGTAACTGGATGCAATCGCGCGCCGGATCGAGCGCCCTGCGTTGTTGATCAGGATATCCACGCCCTTGTGTTCGGCCAGCACCTTTTGCACCAGTTCGTCGCAGGATTTTTGTTCTGCAAGGTCGGCGACATAGGTGTGGCACACGCCGCCGGCATCGACGATTTCCTTGCGCGTGGCGTTCAGTTCATCCTCACCGCGTGCGCAAATCAACACCTTGGCGCCAGCACCAGCGATCTTGAGCGCCGCCGCCTTGCCGATGCCGGAAGAGCCGCCGGTGATCAGCACGGTGCGTCCGCGCACCTTGCCCGACAGCGAGTGATCGACGAAAAGATCCGGATCGAGGTGGCGCTCCCAGTAATCCCACAGCCGCCATGCGTAACCTTGCAGGTCCGGCACGCGGATCTTCGTGCCCTTGAGCGCGCGTTCGGTTTCTCGGCAATCGAAACGCGTCGGATAGTTGATCATGCGCATCGCCGCAGCGGGAATGCCGAGATCGCGCAGCACCGCGCCGGTGAAGCGCTTGACCGGCGGCAGGCCGGCCAGTGCCTGCTTGATCATCGGCGGGATGAAACCGAACATGCGCGCATCGATGCGCATGGTCATCTGCGGGGCGTGGCCGGCGCGCGCGAAAATGTTCAGTACCTCGCCAATGCGCCGCGGCGCTGGATCGGTCAAATGGAAACAACCGCCATCCAGCCCCGGCTTGTGCGCGATGTGATCCATGGCGGCGACGACGAAATCCACCGGCACCATGTTCACGCGACCTCCTTCCAGGCCGATGGTCGGCATCCATGCCGGCAGCGCCTCGCGCAATTTCTTGAGCGCGCGGAAGAAGTAGTACGGCCCGTCGATCTTGTCGATCTCGCCGGTTTTTGAGCTGCCCAACACGATCGCCGGGCGGTAAATGCGATGCTTGATCTTTGCCTCGCGCACCAACGCTTCGGCGTCGTGCTTGGTGCGGAAGTACGGATGATCCAGGTTCTCGGCCTCGCTGAACATGTCCTCGCGGAATACACCGGGATACAATCCGGCGACGGCGATGGAACTGGCGTAATGGAAGCAACCGGCCTTCAGTGCCGCTGCGAGTTCAAGCGCGTGCCGCGTACCCTCGACATTCGCCGCGATCTGGCTGTCCGCATCGGCGGCGAGGTCGTAAATCGCGGCGAGATGGAAGAAATGCTTCGCCTTGCCCGCCAGCGCCTTGCGCTGCGCCGGCGACAGGCCGAGCATCGGTTTGGTCAGGTCGCCAATAACCGGAAACAGGCGCTTGCCGTCTGCGCCGAAGCGCGCGCGCAAATCCTCGAACTTCTTCTGCGAGCCCTTGCGCACGAGGCAATGCACGTCGCCCTTGCGCGCCAGCAGGTGTTCCAGCAGATGGCGCCCGATGAAGCCGGTCGCGCCCGTCACGAAATAGGTCATGGCTTTTATCCCCGCGATGCAGGACGCAAAGATAGCAAAGCCAACGTACGTTTGACACGCTCGGCCGCTTTTGCCATTGTCCACCGCCGCAGCCGCACGCATTGCCACGGGGAACGACATGGCCGACCTCAAAACCAAGTTCGCGCAAGCCGCCGAAGACATCAAGAAGCTCGACGAACGCCCCGACAACGACACCCTGCTCAAGCTCTACGCGCTGTTCAAGCAGGGTTCCGACGGCGACGTATCCGGCCCGAAGCCGGGTTTCTTCGATTTCGTCGGCACTGCCAAATACGAGGCCTGGACCAAGCTCAAGGGCATGAAGGCCGACGAGGCGATGCAGAAATACGTCGACCTGGTCAAGAAATTGCGCGGCTGACGGCCTGCGCGCGGCGATGGCGGCGAAACAGACTCGCGAACGCATCCTCGACACCGCCCTGGCGATGTTCAACGCGCAGGGTGAGCCGAACGTCACCACCAATCACATCGCCGACGAACTCGGGATCAGCCCGGGCAACCTGTACTATCACTACCGCAACAAGGATGACATCGTCGAACGGCTGTTCGTGCGCTACGAGGCGCGCATGGACGACGCGCTGTCGGTTCCCGAAGGCCGCCTGCCGAACCTCGAGGATGTCTGGCTGCAATTGCACCTCGTGTTCGAGTGCATGTGGGAATACCGGTTCCTGTACCGCGACCTCGTCGACATCCTCGCGCGCAACCGCAAGCTGCGGCAGCGTTTTGCGCGCATCCTCAATCGCGCCGCGGCCAGCGCGGAAGCCGTGCTCAAAGGCCTGGCGCACGCCGAAGTCATGCGCGCGACACCGGATGAGATCCACGCCACGGCCGAAAATGTCCTGCTGGTCGCGACGTTCTGGCTCAACTACCACGCGGTGCGCGGCGCGAATCCGGAGCCGGCCCAAAACGACCTGAGCCACGGCATCTATCAGGTGATGCTGCTGATCGCGCCGTTCCTGCGCGACGCAGAGCGCGCGCACTTGAATACGCTCGCGCAGGCGTATCGCGGATAAAAAAACGGCCGCACAAGGCGGCCGCAAATCGTTGGAGTGCGAATTCTCTTATTTCGTGGCCTTGAGCTGACGGCTCAACGCGCTCATGCGCTGGCTCAGTGCTTCGATGTCGGACTTCGACGGCACGCCGAGCTTGTCCAGCGCCAGCGCAACGCCACGTTCGATCAGCACGCCGATCTTCCTGGCATTGTCGCGCGCGTGCATGCGCAATGGGGCAACCACACCCTTGAGCTGCGCTTTAGCGTCGGCGCCAACCTCACGCGCGAGCCGTTGCGCGCGAGCCTGGAAATCGCGGCCTTCGGCGGCGAGTCCGGCGAGAAGCTCGGTGCTGCGCTTCTGCGCGATGGAAACCGCGCCGAGTCCGGCCAGCCACACAGTGTGCGCCTTGTCAGCGGAAGAAGTCGTCTGATTCTTGTTGCGCTTGGTAGCCATGTTCTGCCTCTTGGTCAGGAAACCGCCGCGGTGCGGCTTGAGGCAAATCTAGCCTTGCCGGCTAGAACAAACACACTACTGACGGCCGCATCAACCCAGATCGAAGAAATCGACCACGCCGGTTTCCAGCGAATACTCCGCACCGACCACGCGAAAACCTTTTTCCTCGATCAAGGTTTCCATCAGTTCCGAGCCGTGGCGCAGGTGGTTCGTCGATGCTCGGATGTTGGCGCGCACCGCTTCGCGGCTCAGCGCATCAAGGTCGTGGCGCAATTCCGTGTTCATCAGCGGCAATACACTCGGCCGCACCCGATTGACGATCGACATCAGGTTCGGCGACTGCGAACCGCCGGGACGTGTCAGGTCATCGACGGTTGCCGCGATCGCACCGCACTGGGTATGCCCCAGCACCACGACCAACGGCGTACCGAAGAACGCGGCGGCGAATTCGACGCTGCCGACCAGCGACGGCGCGATGATGTTGCCGGCGACGCGAATCACGAACAGGTCGCCCAGGCCCTGGTCGAAGACGATCTCGACCGGAACGCGCGAATCCGAACAGCCCAGGATCGTCGCAAATGGCTCCTGTCCGGCAGCAAGTTCACGGCGCTGGTGCTGGCTACCCTGCTGGCCGGAGTTGGCCTGCTCGGATACGAAACGGCGGTTGCCTTCGCGCAGGCGTTCGAGAGCTTCGGTTGCGGAAATCATCGCTGCGGGAGTCCTTTTATCGCGGCCGGATCTGGTTGCGTTCCTGTTTACGGTCCCAGGCGCGCAGTTCGTCGCGCAGATGCGCGATGCGCTGGCGGCCAAGCGCGTTGCGTTCTTCGTCGAGCACGCGCCCATCGAGCAGTTCCGCCAGGCGCTGGGCCGTGGGCAGCATCGCTTCCCAGGCGTCCAGTGCCGACATCGGGCCCGGCAGGGTCATGAAGAAACTTACTCCGGGCGTGCGCAGGGATTCGATCTGGGTCATGTCGAAGCTGCCGGGCTTGACCATGTTCGACATGCTGAACACCGGCCCGGCCTCCGGCTTGCCGGAAATCAGCCGATGGAAAATGCCGAGATCGCCGAAGTCCAGCCCTGCCTTTTCGGCGGCAACGACGAGATCAGGGCCGTGGAAATCCGCTTCCGGCGGCGCGGCGACGAACAGCGTGACGATACGCTCGATCGGCAAATCCGGGCGCACGCCCGCAGCCGGCCTGGTCTGAACCGCCGGCTCGCCTTCGCTGCGCTTGGCGGCGATTTCCGAGCCGAGGCGCTGCAACTCTGCGCGCATCCCCACGTCCAGTTCGGCCTGCTCCGCTTCATCCGGATCATCGCCTTCGCCAAACGTCGGTTCGATGCGCTCGCCCGGCTCGCGCGAGGCGACCATGCGCCGCCCCTGCCTGGGCTTCTTCGGGCGCCCGAACCAGAAGATCGACGCGAACACGATCGCGCCGAGGATGGCAAGCGGAATTCCGACGGATGCGTTCCAACTCATGCGCGTCTCCGGTTGGCTAGGCGGCACCCGCCAGTTTAGCCGCTTCGGCCAGATCCACCTGCACCAGGCGCGACACGCCCGGTTCGCGCATGGTCACGCCGCACAATTGCATGGCCGCTTCCATCGTCGCCTTGTTGTGGGTGACGAACAGGAACTGCACGCGCTCGCTCATCTCGGTGACAAGCTGCGAGAAGCGGCCGACGTTGGCCTCGTCCAGCGGCGCGTCGACCTCGTCGAGCAGGCAGAACGGGGCCGGATTGAGGCGGAAAATCGCGAACACCAGCGCAACGGCCGCCAGCGCCTTTTCGCCGCCGGACAGCAGAGTGATGTTGGTCACGCGCTTGCCTGGCGGACGCGCCATGATCGACACGCCGGCATCGAGCAGATCCTCGCCGGTGAGTTCGAGGAACGCGTGGCCGCCGCCGAACAGGCGCGGGAAGAGTTCCTGCAAACCCGTGTTGACGCGATCGAAGGTTTCCTTGAAACGCTGGCGCGTTTCGCGGTCGATCTTCTTGATCGCGCCTTCGAGCGTTTCCAGCGCGGTATTGAGGTCGGTGAGCTGCGCGTCGAGGTAGGTCTTGCGCTGCGATTGCTCCTCGAATTCTGAAATCGCCGCCAGGTTCACCGGCTCCAGGCGCTTGATCTTTGCATCCAGCGCTTCGAGCTGCTGCTGCCATTCGGCCGGATCGGCACCGGCCGGCAGCGCATCGAGTACGACCTGCAGTTCATGGCCGGCCGCGGCGATCGCTTCCTGCAATTGCGCGGCGCGCATCTGCAGACCCTGGTGCGTCAGGCGCCTCTCGGCATGCGCCTCGCGGTGCTGCGACAGCAGATGTTCGATGCGATGGCGTTCGGTCTCGTAGCCGCGGAATTCGTTGTCGCGCTCTTCCACGCCCTTGCGTGCCTCGACCAGCTGCTTGTCCACGAGCAGGCGCTGGTTGAGGTAGGTCTGGCGTTCGGCTTCGATGCCGGCCAGTGGCGCGCGGCTGGATTCAAGCTGCTGCGCGATTTCCGTCTTGCGCGCTTCGAGCTGGGCGAGCTGGCTGCTCATGCGCGCAAGGGCCTGTTCGAGCGCCGCGACGCCAGTGCGTTTGGATTCGATGCCCAGCGCGTGCTGGTGCGCGTGTTCCGCAGCTTCGCGCGCATTCATGCGCGCTTCCTCGCGCGCTTCGAGCAGCCGGCGACGCTCACCATCCAGGTGCTGACGGCGTTGTTCCTGCTCGCCCATGCGCGCGACGGCAGTTTCAAGCCGCGCCCGCGCCTCACGCGTGGTGGCTTCATCGGTCAGCGTACGTGCTTGCAGCGTGGCGATTTCCTCGTCGATCTTGACCACGCGCGTGCGCGCCGTTTCGATGCGGCCGCCGTGGCTTTGCATCTGCCCGGCGAGTTCAGAAACACGGCGATGCGCGGTATACAACTCGCGCTGCGCATCGTCGCGCGCGCTTTCCGCTTCCGCCTTGCGCAGCTTGATCGCGTCGATTTCTGCCGTGAGCTGATCAACGCGCGACTGCGCTTGCGTGATCTCGCCACGCAGGTTCTGAATTTCGCGCTCGCGCGCGAGCATGCCCGCCTGCGCGCCGCCACGCCGCAGCACGCGCGCGTAGCCGGCGCCAAGCCACACGCCGTCGCGGGTGATGACGGATTCGTGCGCAGCCAGGTTCGCGGCGATGCGGCGTGCCTCGTCCCACGATGCGGCGATGCGTACCGTTGCCAGCATGTCGATGGCCGCTTGTGGCCCACGCACCTGTGCGGCCAGCGAATGCGCCGGAGCATTGCCGCCTTCCTGCGATGCAACCAGGGCAAGATTCGTCTCGCGCACGCCGTCCAACTCGCCGGCATGATCGTGTGGCGCATCGGCGAGTACACCTTCAAGCAGGCCGCCAAGCACGGTTTCCACGGCTGTTTCCCAGCCCGCTTCGACTTGCAGCACTTCGCCGAGCCGGCGCGATTTGTCCAGTCCGAGCTTGACCAGCCACTCGCTTGCGGCAGATTTTTCCTGACCGAGCGCCGCATGCTGCAAGGCTTCCAGCGACGCCAGACGTCCCTTCAAGCCTTGCAGTCGGGTGCGCGCCTCGTTCAACGACGTCGCGTTCGCGCGCTCGGTTTCCAGTACCAGTTCATGTGCGGCACGGCGCTCGTCGAGCAGGCGTGTGTGTGATTCGACCGTCTGCTTGTGCGTATCGTGTTCGGCGCTCAGCTTGGCCAACTGTTCGCTCAGCGCATCGAAATCCGCGCCCTGACGTTCGTTGCGCAAGGTTTCCAGACGGCGCGCGGTTTCCATCGCCTGCTTGTCGAGATAATCCAGCCGTGTGCGCTCGACTTCGGCTTCCTTCGACGCTTCGCCGGAGGATTTGGCGTAGGTGTCCCACTGCGTCTGCCACTCGGCAAGTTTTGCTTCGGCGTCGCGCTGGGACTCGGCAGCCTTCGCCGCGGCCTCGTTGAGCGCAGCAAGTTTCGGTTCGCCTTCGGCCAGTGAAGCGCGCAGCAGTTCGATCTGCTGCTGGTCGCCGCCGATGTGCTCGCCGAGTTCCGCGCGCGCCTTTTCGGTTTCCTCGCGCGCGCGCTCCAGGCGTTCGTGCAGTTCCTTGTTGTGCTGGATCTGCTGCTCGACGCGTGCGATCTCGCCACCGATGCGATAGACCTCCCCCTGCACCTGGTTCAGGTGATCCGTCGCGGCCTGGTGCTTCTCGCGATGCGCCTCGATCTGCGCCTCGACCTGACGCTGTTCGGCAACCAAGCCTTCGATGGCGATGTCAGCCTGCGCCAGCGCGTGGTGATGTTCGTCGATTTCGCCGGCGATGGCGCGGTAATGCAAGCCGCGCAATTCCGATTCACGTTGACCGTGTTCGGCCTTGAGTTCCTGCCAGCGCGTGGCGGCCTTGGCCTGACGATTCAGATGATCCAGTTGCTTGTCGACTTCCTCGCGTACGTCGTTCAGGCGTTCGAGGTTCTCGCGCGTGGCCTTGATCCGGCTTTCGGTTTCCTTGCGCCGTTCCTTGTACTTGGAAATGCCTGCGGCTTCTTCCAGGTGCCCGCGCAATTCGTCCGGGTGCGCGGAAATGATCTCCGAGATCATGCCCTGCTCGATGATCGAATAGCTGCGCGCGCCAAGGCCCGTGCCGAGGAACAGGTCGGTGATGTCGCGGCGACGGCAGCGCACGCCGTTGAGGAAATACTGCGACTGGCCGTCGCGGCTGGCCTGTCGCCTGACCGAGATTTCGTTGTACTTCGCGAATTCGCCGACAACGAGGCCGTCGGAGTTGTCGAAGATCAGTTCCACCGACGCCGTGCCGACGGGCTTGCGGCCGGTCGATCCGGAGAAGATCACGTCGCTGAGCGAATCCCCGCGCAGGCGCGTCGGCGCGCTCTCGCCCATCACCCAGCGAATCGCGTCGATGATGTTGGACTTGCCGCAGCCGTTCGGACCGACGACGCCGGTCATGTTGGTCGGCAGGTGCAGGATGGTCGGATCGACGAAGGATTTGAATCCGGACAGCTTGATCGTGGTCAGGCGCATTGATGTACTTCGTGGGATTCCATTCAAGATTGCCGCGGCATCGCATTGTCCGGCGCACAGGCTTGCGCTAAGGTGCGCGCCCACGCAAGAAAGCCGCAGCAGGAGTAAGTGCCGTGTCCACCGCGCCCAGCAAGACCCTGGAAACGTTCGCGAACCCGGAACCGGGCCGCGATTATACCATCCGCATGCGCATTCCCGAGTTCACCTGCCTGTGCCCTAAAACCGGCCAGCCGGACTTCGCGACCCTGCACCTGGAATACGTGCCGGACAAGACCTGCGTGGAGCTGAAATCGCTCAAACTTTACGTGTGGAGCTTCCGTAACGAAGGCGCATTCCACGAAGCCGTGACCAATCGTATCCTCGGTGATCTGGTGCGGGCAACCAAGCCGCGATTCATGCGCCTTTCCGCCGAATTCGGCGTGCGCGGCGGCATCTACACCACCGTAGTGGCCGAACATCGCGCGCGCAACTGGAAACCGATGGCGGCAGTCGCTCTGCCCTAGCCCTTCTTCGCCGGCGTCACCGCCCCCGAAGTCGAAGCTTCCGGTTTCGCCGGTGGCGTCGCGCCGGGCGGGTATTCGACCTTCGCCTGTTCGCGCAGCTTGTCCAGCCGTTCGCGGCCGATCTTGATCTGCAGGCTGCGGCGAATGCCTTCCTTGACCTGATCGAATTCCGGCGGCGAATACGGATTGGCGATATCGCGGTGGATGACATGCCAGCCGAATTCGGTCTTGATCGGGATCTTGGTGGTTTCGCCATTGCCCAGACCGGCAAGCGTCTTGGCCAGGTCCGGCGGCAGCTGATCCGGCAGCACGCGCGAAAACGCGCGCGCTTGCTTGGCCTTGCCGCGCCACTTGTCGAAAACCTTCGCAAACGGCATTCCGGAAACGATGTCGTCCTCGGCCTTGAGCGCGTCGTCTTCGTCAGCGAACAAAAGCTGGCTGAAGTCGTAGGCAACCTTGCCCGAGCGCGCGACCTGGTTGTCGTATTCGGCCTTGAGCATGGTGTCATTGATCGGCGTGCGCTGCTGGAATTGCACCAGCGCCGCATCCGCCACGCCTTGCAATCGCGCCGCTTCGACGCGCGACTGGTACGCCGGATCGGACGCCAGGTTTTCCTTCTGCGCGGCCTGCGCCAGCAGGACGAGGTCCGTGGTCAGGGTCAATGCCTGCTCGCGCTGCTTGGGTTGCTTCACATCGAGGCGATGCGCTTCGGCGACGGCATCGACCAGGCTCGCCGGAATCGGCGTTCCATTCACGGTCTCGGCCAGGGGCGTGCCGCCCGGAAGCTGCACGATGCGGTTATCGGATCCGTGCGAGGAGCAGCCGGCAATGGCAACGAGGAACAGTGGCAGGATTTTTCGCATGGTCGGAAACTCAATGGGATTCGTCGGGAGCGCGCGCCTCGATGGCGAGCGCGTGAATGTCGGTCTTGAGCATATCCGCCAACGCCGCGTTCACCTGGCGATGGCGCGCGAGCAAGGGCTGTCCGGCAAACGCAGACGCGACGATGCGCACATGGAAATGCCCGCGCCCGTCGCGAGCGCCTGCGTGACCGGCGTGCAGGTGGCTCTGGTCTTCGATTTCCAACGCCAACGGCGCGAAAGCGCGGGTCAGGATTTCGCGGATGCGCGTCACGCGATTGCTCACGGCAGCACCTTGCGGAACGGGCGCACGTCCACGTTCGCATAGACGCCCGCCGCGCGGTACGGATCGGCATCGGCCCAGGCCTGCGCGGCTGCAATATCGGCGAATTCGGCGATGATCAGGCTACCGGTGAACCCCGCCGGACCCGGTTCCTGCGCGTCGATGGCCGGGAATGGCCCGGCAAGCAGCAAGCGCCCTTCATCGCGCAGCGCATCCAAGCGCGCCAGATGCGCCGGTCGCGCCGTTTGGCGTGCCGCCAGGCTATCGGGTTTGTCCTGTGCGTAGATCGCGTACCACATCGAAGCGACTCGGGCGAGTGAATCGCGAAGTTTAGCGGAATGCAGGTGCGTGCGCCTGCGGGCTTGGCGGAAAACGGCATCGCATGGTAGCGTCGCGCGCATGTTGCAAACCCTGTCCGTCAAGGATTTCGCCATCGTCGGCGCAGCCGAAATCACGTTCGCCGGCGGCATGACCGCGGTCACCGGCGAAACCGGCGCCGGCAAATCCCTGCTGGTCGATGCACTCCTGCTTCTCGCCGGGCAACGCGCCGATGCGGGCATCGTCCGCCAGGGTTGCGAACGCGCGGAGTTGTCGGCCACGTTCGCCCTTGGCGACGCGCCCGCGGCGCTGGCCTGGCTTCGTGCCGAGGATTTCGATGAAGGGGACGCCTGCCAGTTGCGCCGCGTGATCCGCAGCGAAGGCACGTCGCGCGCCTGGATCAATGGCCGTCCGGCCACGTTGACCCAGCTCCAGGCATTGGCGGAATCCCTGATCGAGATCCACGGCCAGCACGAACATCAGGCCCTGCTGCAACGCGCGCACCAGCTTGCCCTGCTCGATGCCTACGGCGGCCACGGCGCGGAGCGCGACCGCGTCGCCGAGCTGGCCACGCGCTGGCGCGCGGCCGATGCCGAAATTCGCCGGCTGTCGGGTGGGCAGGATCACTCCGAGCGCATTGCCATGCTCGAGCACCAACTGGACGAACTCGACCGGCATGCGCTGACGCCGCCGGAACTCGAAGCGCTGAACGAAACGCACAAACGCCTCGCCAACGCCGGGCAACTGCTGCAAGGCAGCGAAGCCGTGGCCGAATTGCTCGACGGCGACAGCGAATTCGCGGCCTTGCGCGCGCTCACGCGTGCACAGAACGAATTGGGCCGGCTCGCTCAGCTCGACCCGGCGCTGGAGTCCTCGCGCGAACTGCTCGACGCCGCGGCGATCCAGCTTGGCGAAGCGCATTCCGCCATCGGCCGCTATCGCGATGGCCTCGAACTGGATCCGGATCGATTCGCCGAAATCGAAGCGCAGATCGCCAGACTGCACGAGCTGTCGCGCAAACATCGTGTCCCTGCCGCAGAGCTGAAGGCGCATGCGGAAACGCTGCGCACCGAATTGGCAGCTCTGCACGGCGCTGGCGAACGCCTTGAATCATTGCAGCGCGAACGCGAAACCTTGCGCCGCGATTACGCGGTGGCAGCGGCGGCGTTGTCGCAAATGCGCGGGGCAGCGGCGAAGCGCCTGGACAAGCAAGTGACCGCGCTGATGGCGGAACTGGGCATGGCCGGCGGCCGCTTCGAGACGGAATTCGCCGTTGCAGACGATGCCACGCCGAATGCGGCCGGCGCCGAACGCGCGGAATTCCTCGTTTCCGCCAATCCCGGACAACCGCCGCGGCCTTTGCGCAAGGTCGCTTCCGGCGGCGAATTGTCGCGCATCAGCCTGGCGATCGAGGTGGCGACACTGGGCATGGATGACGTCGGCACGATGGTTTTCGACGAAGTCGATTCGGGCATCGGCGGCGCGGTCGCCGAAGTCGTCGGGCGGAAACTGCGCGAACTCGGCGGCAAATGCCAGGTCCTGTGCGTGACGCACCTGCCCCAGGTCGCCGCACAGGCGCACGCACACCTGCGCGTGGCCAAGTCGGCGGATGGCGCCGCTACCGAGGTGGCGATCGAACCGCTGGACGATTCCGCACGTCGCGACGAGATAGCGCGCATGCTCGGCGGAGTGAGAATCACCAGGGAAACCCTGGCGCATGCGCAGCAGATGCTGGGAAGCGCCACGCGCGGCGGCTAGGCATTACGAATGACTGTTATTTGCGCTTCTTGCGCACGTACAGCACCAGGCTGTGGTCTTCGATCGTGTAGCCGTGGCGCTCGGCGATTTCGTGCTGGAGTTTCTCGATCGCCGCGCTGGTGAACTCGACCACCTTGCCGGAATCGATGTCGACCATGTGGTCGTGATGCTTGCCGCGATCGATTTCGTAAACCGCCTGCCCGCTCTCGAAGTTGTGCTTGAGCACGATGCCGGCGGCTTCGAACTGGGTCAGCACGCGATAGACCGTAGCCAAGCCGATATCGCTGTGATGCTGGATCAGTTCGCGATAGATATCCTCAGCCGTCAAATGCTTGCCGGATGAAGTTTCCAGCAATTCGAGGATGCGCATGCGCGGCTGGGTGACCTTCAACCCGGCTTTGCGCAGATCACCCGTTTCGATCGTGGCCATCTTCGGCGATAACGAGCAGGAAAGGCCGGCTAGTGTATCATCCGGCGCTTTCCGCCCGCCGGTATCCAACGCATGACGACGTTTCTCCGCCCCGCCGCCGCTGCGCTTTGCGTGCTCGCCATTGCCGCGTGCAGCCCGATCTACAAGCTCGATATCCAGCAGGGAAACCTGTTCAACAAGAGCCTGGTCGATTCGCTCAAGCCCGGCATGAGCAAGCGCCAGGTCACGCTGGTGATGGGCTCACCTTCCATCATCAGCTCGTTTGACCAGAACCGCTGGGACTACGTCTCGACCATGCGCCGCGGCAACGGCCGCATGGAAACCAAGGACCTGACCCTGTTCTTCGAGAACGACTCGCTGGCCAAGATCGAAGGCGACTATTTCGCCGAGAATCCGACCGAGCTGATCCGGGAAGCCACCAAATACAAGCGCCAGTATCCGGACGACAAGCGCCCGGACGAGGACAAGAAGAAACAGCAACAAGGCAGCTAAGCGCTTGCGCGGTTGCGCCGCGCCTGCTTCGGATCGATTTGCAACGGCCTGTAGATCTCGACCCGATCGCCGTCTCGCAACGGCGCATCCAGGGTGACGATGCGGCCGAAAATGCCGTATCCGGCCGCAACGAAACCCGGCAATTCGGCAAGAATGTCGCTGGCATCGACGGCATCCGCAACACGTGATCCTGCATCGATGTCAACGGCGCGCAGCAATTGCCGGTGCGGATCGGCGTAGGCAACCTCGATGCGGATCGTTTCAGCCATGCTCGCGCGCCGCCTCGCGACAGAAGTCATCGACCATGCGGTCGG
>JAFEFD010000571.1 GCA_018240765.1 Pseudomonadota bacterium
CCAGACCGGATTGCCCCCGCGCTTTACGACTTCACGGGCGACATGGCCGCGCGCCATCGGAATCACCTCGATCGGCAGCGGAAATTTGCCGAGCGCATCCACGCGCTTGGCCGCGTCGATCATGCACACGAAAGTCTTTGATGCGGCCGCGATGATTTTCTCGCGCGTCAACGCGCCACCGCCGCCCTTGATCAGGCGTTTGTGCGCGTCGCATTCGTCCGCGCCATCGACGTAAAGCGCCAGCGTGCCGACGTTGTTGAGATCGACGACACGAATGCCGTACGCTTTCAAGCGCGTTGTGCTTTGCTCCGAACTCGATACTGCCGCATCAATCAGCCCGCGTCGGGCGCCGAGCGCATCGATGAAGTATGCGACAGTCGAGCCGGTGCCGACGCCGATGACGCTGCCATCCTCGACATAGGTCAGCGCGCGATCGGCGGCAAGGCGTTTCTGTTCTTCGCGCTTGTCAGACACTATTCCAACCCCAGAATGAAGTCCCACTGTGCCGTTGTCACTGGCAGCACAGACAGGCGATTGCCGGGGCGGATCAGCGCAAGACCTTGCAGTTCCTTGCAATTCTTCAATTCATTCAGCGCAACAACGCGCTTGAGCTTGCGCTTGAATTTCACGTCGACCAGCGACCAGCGCGGGGCTACGCGAGTGGCTTTCGCGTCGAAATAATTGCTGCGAGGGTCGAATTGCGTCGGGTCGGGATAGGCGGCGGTCGCCACGGCGGCGATGCCGACGACGCCAGGTTCGGCACAACTGGAATGGTAGAACAGCACGCCGTCGCCCTTGCGCATCTCGCGCAGGTAGTTGCGCGCCTGATAGTTGCGCACACCGCTCCACGGTTCGGATTTTCGCTTCGCCAGATCGTCGATGGAAAACTCGTCCGGCTCGGATTTCAACAGCCAATGATTCATGCGTTCGATTCCGTGCAGTTGATGAGTTCATGATCTGTGGCGATGAAATCCATGCAGATGTCCCATGGCTCCGGTGCGAGATCCGCGACCTCCTGAAAATGGTAACCGATGCCGACCAGTAGCGGGCGCGCGGGCCGCGGTCCATCGTGCAGGAACGCGAAACTGCGGTCGTACCAGCCGCCGCCGCTGCCGAGCCGATTGCCACGTCGGTCGAATCCAACCAGCGGCACCAGCACCACATCCAGATCGTTCGCCGCGAATTGTTGATCCAGCGCAACATTGGGCTCGGGAATGCCGAAGCGATTGGCTGCCAGCGCGGCGCCTGGGCACCACGATGCGAAGCGCAGCACGCCGGAATCGGTGAGGATCGGCAGGCAGTAATCCTGCTCGCGTGCACGCAGACTGGCGAAGGCGGCGAGCAAAGGCATCTCGCCGCGCACCGCCCAGTAGCCGGCAATACGGGCGTCGACGAGAAATTCCGGTAGCTGTTCGAGCGTCGCAGCCAACGCTGTGGCTGCGTTGATGCGTTCAAGCGCGGGCAGTTGCGCGCGCTGCGCGCGCAGGCGTTTGCGTAATTGGTTACGGCCGGAATCGCGATTCACGAGGTGCAATCGCGCGGAGAAAAAAGGGCGCCCTCCGCGATGCCGTTGCACACCGAACGACCTTGATCCCTAGGATCAGGTGGGATGGCTCGCCGGTCGTCAGGCTTTCCGCTCATGGCGGACATGCACACGGACTCGAACACTGCCACCCCGGGGTCGTATATAGGAACAAGGCAATATGGTTGGATGCGCTCTCGCACACCGCAGGGGACGCGGCTTCATTTTACCGAGGTTGCGAGCACGCCATCAAGCTTGGCGCGCAGCATCTGCAGATGTTGTGCCAAGGTGCCGTCGTTGGTATCGCGGTTTTGCCGAAGCTGGATCAATTCGTGTGCGATGTTCAACGCGGCCATGACCGCGATGCGATCGACGCCCGCCGCGCGCGAGTGCTCGCGAATCTCGCGCATCTTGCCGTCGAGGTAGCCGGCGGCGGCGATCAGGCCTGGCCGCTCTTCCGGAGAACAACCAATCAGAAACTCCCGATCCAGGATGCTGACAGCGATAGGTCCCTCGGCACTCAAGCGTTGTTCTCCAGCGAGCGCAGGCGCGCGATCATCGCCTCCACCCGAGTACGCGCCTGCTCGTTCTTCGCCAGCAGGTTGGCGCGTTCGGCGGCAAGTTGGTCCTGGCTGAGGCGCAGACTGCGATTTTCCTCGGCGAGGCGCCGACACAGGTCGAGCAGGCGATCGATGCGCCCGCTGACTTCGTGCAATTCGTTCAAAGCCGGATTGGCGTGTGGCATGGCGTCGAACTATAGGTTGGCGCGGGCGGCCGGTCAACGCACCGTTAGCCGCGACCGCGCCGGCGGCCGGCTGCGCTCGAATTCGAGGATGAAAGTGAAGCACGATGCCGCGTCCAGCGGCACCGAAAGCCAATGCCCCTGGATTTCATCGCAACCTTGCTCGTGCAGATATTCGAGTTGTTCGAGCGTTTCCACGCCTTCGGCCACCACGTCAAGGCCCAGCGAATGCGCGATCGTGATGATGGTCTTGGTAATCGCCTCGTCGTCGGGATCGGTGGTGATGTCGCCGACGAAACTGCGATCGATCTTCAGGCGATCGATGGGCAGGCGCTTGAGATAACTGAGCGAGGAATAGCCCGTGCCGAAGTCGTCGATCGCGATCGCAACACCGACGGCATGCAGGCGATCGAGCGTATGGATGGCGCGCTCCGGGTTGGCCATCAGCACGCTCTCGGTCAACTCCAGTTCCAGCCGCTCCGGTTCAAGTTGTGCTTCGGCGAGGATTTCGCAAAGCCGCTGGGTGAGTTCGTCGCGCAGCAATTGCAGGGCGGACAGGTTGACCGACATGGTGATGCCGGACAGCCCACGGTCCTGCCAGTCGCGCAATTGCAGGCAGGCGCGATACAGCACGAATTCGCCGATGCGCTCGATCAGGCCAGCCTCTTCGGCGAGCGGGATGAACACGCTCGGCGGTACCGAGCCGAATTCCGGGCTGTTCCAGCGCAGCAGCGCTTCGGTGCCGGTGATGCGGCCTTCGTCGAGCGCGAGCATCGGCTGGTACACGAGGCTCAATTCACCGCGTTCCAGCGCCAGGCGCAGGCCGCCGAGCATGCTCGCACGCTGGCGCGTGATCGCGTCCATTTCCGGCGTGTACACCTGGTACATGTTGCGGCCCTGTTCCTTGGCCTGGTACATCGCCGTGTCGGCGAACTTGAGCAGGTCCGTCGGCACCTGGGCATGATCCGGATACATGCTGATTCCGATCGAGGGCGAAACCACGACTTCCTGGCCGCTGTCCAGGACCAGCGGAGTCGTGAACAGGTCGAGCATGTCGTTGGCAACACGCTGCACCTGATCGATGTGCTGCACGTCCTCGAGCACAATGGTGAATTCATCACCGCCCAGGCGCGCCACCGTGGCCGATTCGTTGACCTTTGCACACAGGCGCTCGCCGACCGCCTTGAGCACGCGGTCGCCGGCAGCATGACCCATCGAGTCGTTGACGTGCTTGAAGCGATCCAGGTCGAGGAAGAGCACAGCCACCTTGCGTGACGTGCGCCGCGCGCGGATCACCGCGTGGGCGAGGCGCTCGCCGAGCAGGGTGCGGTTTGGCAGGCCGGTCAGCGTGTCGTAGTTGGCAAGGTAGCGCAATTCCTGTTCGGCACGCTTGCGGTCGGTGATGTCGTTCATGACACCGACATAGTTGGTGACCTGTCCGGATTCGTCGCGGACATGGCTCAGTTCAAGCCAGGCCAGGAAATCCTCGCCATCGCGACGGCGCTGCCACAATTCACCGCGCCAATGGCCGTTGCGCTTGAATGCCTCGCGCATCGAACGATAGATTTCCGCCGGGTACTTGGCGCTGTTGAGCATGTGCGCCGGCTGGCCAAGGCATTCGGCTTCGGTATAGCCGGTCATGCGCGTGAACGCGCGGTTGAGCGAAACGAAGCGGAAATCAAGGTCGGTTACCGTCACCGCCTCGTTCATGCTGTCGATCACTTCGCCCGCGATGCGGCGTTCAATCGCAGCGCTGCGCGCATCGGTGATGTTATGGGCCGTGCCGCAGATGCGAAGGGCGCGGCCATTGGCATCGCGGTCTACCACCTTGCCGCGCGACAGCACCCAGGTCCAGTCGCCTTGCGCGTTGCGGACACGGTGCTCGGACTCGAAATGCTCGGTACGCCCAGCCATGTGGTCGTACAAGCGCTTCTCCACCTGCGGCAAATCATCCGGATGCACCGCCTGTTGCTTCCAGTCGTTCTGGGGCAACGATTCCTCATGTTGTCCTCCCAGCAACTGGTCGTCGCCAATTCGGTACATCTGCCCGCGATTCACGTCCCAGTCCCAGAATTCATCACCCGAACCCCACAGCGCAAGGCGCAGGCGATCCTCGCGCTCGCGCAACTCGCGGGCGTGGCGCGCTTCGCGCTTGCGCCGCAGACGGTACACGATCCACAGTCCGAACAGCGCGGCGGCGGCCAGCGCGAGATACAGGGTCTTCATCGCCTGCGTCGCCCACCACGGTGGCAGCACGCGCAGGTTCAGACTGGCCGGGTTCGGGTTCCAGACTCCATCCGCGTTCGCGGCGCGCACCTGAAACGTGTATTCACCCGCCGGCAGATGCGCGTAAACCGCCGCATGGCGCGTGCCCGCATCGATCCATGCCGGGTCGAATCCATCGAGCTGGTAGGCAAAGCGGTTACGCGACGGTTCCTGGAAATCCAGAGCCGCGA
>JAFEFD010000572.1 GCA_018240765.1 Pseudomonadota bacterium
GACATCGCGCGCGCGCGGTTCTTGTGCTGGCTGCGTTCCTCCTGGCATTCCACCACGATGCCGCTGGGCAGGTGCGTGATGCGGATCGCCGAATCGGTCTTGTTGACGTGCTGGCCGCCGGCGCCGGAAGCGCGAAAGGTGTCGGTTTTAAGGTCCGCCGGATTGAGATTGACGTCCTCGATTTCATCCATCTCGGGCAGGATCGCCACGGTCGCGGCCGAGGTGTGGATGCGGCCCTGCGCCTCGGTCGCCGGCACGCGCTGCACGCGATGCGCGCCGGATTCGAATTTCAGCCGCGCGAACACGCCGGCGCCTTCGACGCGCGCGACGATTTCCTTGTAGCCGCCGTGTTCGCCGGGATTCGACGACAGGATTTCCACGCGCCATCCGCGCGTTTCGGCATAGCGCGCGTACATGCGGAACAGGTCGCCGGCGAAGATCGCCGCTTCGTCGCCGCCGGTGCCGGCACGCACTTCGAGAAAGATATTGGCGTCGTCGCGCTCGTCTTTCGGCAGCAGCAGTACGTTCAATTCGCGATCGAGCGCTTCGCGACGCGCCAGCAACTCAGCGATTTCCGATTCCGCCAGGTCGCGCAAGTCCGGATCGCTCAACATGGCGCGCGCGGATTCGATCGATTTTTCCGTGGCGTCGAAGCGCGACAGCGTGTCGGCGAGCGGCTGCAACTGCGCGTACTCGCGCGACAGATCGCGGAAACGCGTGTTGTCGCCGATGACCTCGGGTTGCGCGAGCAGCAGCGCTACTTCCTGGTGGCGTTCGGCGAGGGTGTCGAGCCGGCGTCGGATCGACGGCATCATGCGTCCGCGTCCGTGTCGCTGCCCGCATCGAACAGGCGTTGCGCGGCGCGCAGCAGTTCCGCGTCACCGCGCAATGCGGCCTCGCGCAGGTTCGCGCTCGGTGCATGCAGCAGCTTGTTCGTGAGCGTGTGCGCAAGGTAGTCCAGCGCCTGCTCCGGCGTGCGTCCGTTCGCGAGCAGCGCGCGCGCGCGGTTCAGGACTTCGTCGCGCCGGGTTTCCGCGGCGTGGCGAAGCTGCGGCAACGGATTGCCGGCGTTGAGCGCACCGCGCCAGGCAGCGTAATGCGTCACCGACAGGTCGATCAGCGCGTTGGCCTGCTCCGCCGCTTGCTGGCGCGAGCGCAGGTTTGCGTCGACCGCCTGGCGCAGGTCGTCGATGGTGTAAAGGTATACATCTTCCAGTGCGGAGACTTCCGCCTCGATGTCGCGCGGCACGGCCAGGTCGACCAGGAACATCGGTCGGCGCCGGCGCGCGGCGATTGCGGCGTCGACCATCGTGCGCGTGAGCACCGGCTCGCGCGCGGCGGTGGAACTGATCACGATGTCGGCCTCCGCGAGATGGCTCGGCAGGTCGGAAAGCGCAATCGCGTAGCCGGAGAATCGCCCCGCCAGCGCAACTGCGTTTTCCCGAGTGCGATTGGCCACGATCAGGCGGCGCACGCGCGATTCGGCCAAGTGGCGCGCGGCCAGTTCCATGGTTTCGCCGGCGCCGATCAGCAGCACGCAGGCCTGGCTCAAGTCCGCGAACAGACGCTCGGCGAGGCGCACGGCCGTGAATGCGACCGACACCGGATTCGCGCCGATGCGCGTTTCCGTGCGCACGCGCTTGGCCACGGCGAAGGTCTGCTGCAGCAGGCGTTCCATCGGCGCACGCAGGGTGCCGGCGCCGCGCGCGAGCTGGTAGGCGTCCTTCACCTGTCCCAGGATCTGCGGCTCGCCGAGCACCATCGAATCCAGGCCCGTGGCGACGCGGAACAGGTGGCGTACGGCGGCGTTGTCCGCATGCCGGTAGAGGAACTCGTCGAGCCGGCGCGCATCCAAATCGTGATGGCCGAGCAGCCAATCGCGCGGCACCGTTTCCGCGCCGGTGTCCACGTCCACGTACAACTCGGTGCGGTTGCAGGTGGACAGGATCAGCGCCTCGTTCACGCCGGCCCGGTTGGCGAGGTCGGACAATGCCGCCGGCGTGGCCTCGGGCGCAAACGCCACCTTTTCGCGCACCGGCAGGGGCGCGGTCTGGTGGTTGAGGCCTAAGGCAATCAGGGTCATGCGGGCAGGGCGGGTCGGCTAAACTAGGCGCAGCGTAAGGAAAATCCGATGACATTATTGTACCGCCTTCCCGCCACCGCCCTTGCGCTTGCGCTTGCCGGATGCGCCAGCATGCCGGTCGCTCACAAGACCGCCATCGCGCCGCAGCCGCTGCAGCATCTTGCCGTGACTGCGGCTGCGCCAGAAGACGATCTGCTGGCGATGAAACTGGCCGGCCAGTTCGCATTGGAAAGCGGCGATGTCGCCAAGGCAGCCAGCGAGTTTGCGAAAGCCGCGGCGCGCAGCGACGATCCGGCGCTGGCGGACGAAGCGGTGGAAGTGGCCATCGCCGCCAAGGATTGGGAACTGGCGCGATCAGGTA
Organism: Pseudomonadota bacterium; assembly: GCA_018240765.1. GTDB lineage: Bacteria > Pseudomonadota > Gammaproteobacteria > Xanthomonadales > Rhodanobacteraceae > Rudaea. The sequence goes on from JAFEFD010000572.1 coordinate 2,445, forward strand.
TCGCGCGTTGGCAGCAATTGCGCGCCGACGATCCGGCATTGTGGCAGTGGCGCGCGCGCCTGTCGCTGCACGACGGCAAATCCGATGCGGCGCTGGAGGATCTTCAGCGCCTGGCGCATCAGGCCGACGCCAAAGGCTGGCGCGCGATCGGCCGCGTTCTCCTCGCAAACTCCGACAAGGCGCAAGCCGCCGCACTGCTGCAAAAACTGGCCACGCCTGAAGCACTCGGCAAGAAATCCGCGACCTGGGTTGCCGTAAGCGAGCTGGCCGATCATCTGGACGATCCAGCGCTCGCCGAATCGCTGACGAAACAGGCCATCGTCCGCTTCGGCGATGCGCCGGCCTATGTCTGGGGCGCGGAACTCAAGCTCAAGGGCGGCGACAAGTCCGGTGCGCGCGCGCTGTTCGTCGAAGCGCTCAAGCGCAATGCTGGCGACACACACCTGCGCGTGGCGTATGCGACCGTCCTCGGGCAGATGGGCGACAACGTCGAGGCGGCGAACGTGCTCGCGATAGGCAAGCAGGATGATTATTCCTACTCCGCCCGCGCCGCCTATGCTGCGCGGGCCAACGACAAGGCACTGATCGCGTCGCTGTACAAGCAATTGCTTGCCGACAAGTCGCCGCGCAACGCGACGCGCCTGAACCTGCTCGGGCAGCTGGCGGAGTTGCAGGAACACAAATCCCTGGCCCTGAGCTGGTACGCAAAGGTTCCGGCCACGGACGAGCACTGGGCGCAGGCGCAATTGCGCACTGCCTTGCTGTTGGACGAGACCGGGCACACCAATCAAGCATTGGACCTGTTGCATCAATTGCAGGCGCGCAGTGGCGACGACGACAAGCAGGTCGGTGACGCATTCCTGATGGAAGCCGAGATCCTCGGTCGGCATCAGCGTGATGAAGACGCAGTCGCCGTTTACGATCGCGGCCTGCAAGCGCTGCCGGATGATCCACGCCTGCTGTATGCGCGCGCCTTGCTCAACGATGACTTGAATCACGTGGAAGCCGCCGTGCGCGACCTGCGCCGCCTGCTCGAACAACAGCCGGGCAACGCCGATGCGCTCAATGCGCTGGGCTACACGCTTGCCGACCGCACCAAGGATCAGGCCGAAGCGCTGGCCTTGATCGAAAAGGCGCTCGCGATCAAGCCCGATGAACCTGCGATCATCGACTCCATGGGCTGGGTGCAATACCGGCTCGGACATCTCAAACAGGCGGTTGAACATCTGCGCGCCGCGTATGCGAAACAGCCCGATCCGGAAATCGCCGCACACCTGGGCGAGGTGTTGTGGGTTTCCGGCGACAAGGATGAGGCGAAAAAGATCTGGGCGCAGGGACAGAAGAAGGACGCGAAGAACAAGGTGCTGTTGGAAACGATGAAGCGGTTGGAATCCTGAGGGGCTCCAAGCGGTTGCCTTCTGGCTCCTCGCGGGTTAAGGTTCCCGTGCGGCTGCGCTGCAGGGGCCGTGCATTGCCGCCAACCGCGAGCGCCTACTGGGGGCGCCGAAAGGAGCGAGCAGCCATGCGATCCATTCGCATATTTTTCCGTCGATTCGTTTCACGCGCATTGCGCGTGCCTTGCTACGCGATGCTGGCTTTTGCCTTGCTCCCAGCGGCTGCCAACGCCGCGACGATAAGCTCCGGCTACAGCGGCAATTGGTACAACCCGGCGCGCAGCGGGGAAGGGCTGCAACTGGAAATCCTCAGTTCCGACGTCGCCCTGGTCGAGTGGTACACCTACGACAGCCTGGGCAAGCAGCGCTGGATTCAGGGCGTGGGCAACATCGCTGGCGATTCGATCCAGTTTCCGCAGGTGTATACGACGCAAGGCGGCAAGTTTGGACCGGCTTTCAATCCGGATGATGTCAAAATCAATGTCGTCGGTAGCCTGTCGTTGACGTTTGGCGACTGCAACACCGGCACGTTCAAATACACGGCGTTCGGCCAGTCGCAGACCTTGCCGATCCAGCGCCTGACGCAGACGATGGGCGCGGGCTGCGCGCCGATCAACGGCGTGCCGGGCGAGCCGGTGCAGTCGTACGCGGGCCAGAGCGGCAGTTGGTACAACGCCACGCGCAGCGGCGAAGGCTTCGATCTGCAATGGCTGGCCAACGGTGCGGCCGTGGTCACGTGGTACACCTACGATGCCAGCGGCAACCAGGTGTGGCTGCTCGGCGTCGGCAGTCAGCAGGGCAACGCCATCGTGTTCGATCAGATGGCGATCACGAACGGCCCGAAGTTCGGCGCGGCGTACAACAAAGCCGATCTTCAGCAAGAGGATTGGGGTTCGCTGACGTTGACGCTGGATTGCAACGGCGGCACGGCGCACTACGCATCCAAACAGGCGGCCTTCGGCTCGGGCGATCTGACGTTGACGCGGCTGACGCATTTGCAGCAGCCAGCGTGTCCTTACGTGCAGCCAAAGCTCAGCGACCTTTACGACATCACGTGGAACGAAATTCCGATTGCGCAGGGAACACCGGCAAATCCCAATATCATTTCAGCCGAGTCGATTGCCAACGATGGCACGATTGCGGGGCGGCGGGGCGGGCATCTGGTGCTTTGGCATCCTGATACTCGGACGTGGGAAGACGTGCCGCGGCAACTCGCCGCACAACCAGTTGGAATTTCCCCAGATGGCATGTCAGTTATCGCTACCGATGCTCTCAATATTGGCCAGCCGGCGCCGGACGTTCATACACTGCTATGGCAGCGGTCGACGGGCTGGCAGGCACTTCTCGGATTGAATTTATCCATTCACTACGCTATTTCTCATGATTTCAAGTACGTCGTTGGTACGGGTCGTGACACATGGGAAGGTGGCGACGGCACATGGGTTCAGGCGGTCGATGGCACACAGCAATTGTTGTCGACAAGCGATGCTGTTCGGGGTGGAATCCCATATGCAGTTTCCGATGATGGGACAACAGTTGTCGGCATAACCATCCGGCAGCAGAACGGGTTTCCGACGTCTGTTGCCGTTCGCTGGGTCATCGGAGGCGCGCCATCCGTCCTTCATGATCCTGCCGGTAATGAACTTGCTGTCGCAGGCGCCTGTGATGCCGACTGCAACATCATCTTTGGCGGTGGGATGTATAACAGCCTTAATTCCGATGGCGGAGCTTGGTATTTGAAGAGCGATGGTACGTTCGCTTATCTTGAGAGACCCTCCGACGCGTCCAGTTTAGGGGGGGCGGGTATTGCTGACGCAACGCCGGATGGATCGCTCGCTGTCGGTTTGTACACTACGTATCCGTACGTAGACTATCCCGATATCGGGGCGCTGACGAACAGGCCGTTTATTTGGACTCAGGCAACTGGCGTTGTTTCGTTGCGCTCTCTGGCGGATGAACTCAAGATCGGCGACGACGATTGGGGCCTGCTCAATGCGCTACGCGTTTCTGCGGACGGGCGCAAGATTCTCGTGAGTGGAACTCACACTAAAGATCTATACCAAGAATTGCATTCGCGGGCCGTTGTGCTGCAGCTAACTCCTAAGGTCGATTCGAATTGAGATTGATTTGTGTTATTGGAGTGGTTTCTGGTTGGAATGGTGGATAACTGGGAGAGATGTAATGAACAAAGCAGTATTGGTGTTGTTGTCGCTTTGTGGAATAACAGTAGGTTCGTATTCGATCACGGCGATAAGCTCTGAAATACAACCGCAGTACGACCAGAAGACTTTGGCGCAAGTCGAGGCGTTTTATGGAATCGACGAGAGTGCTGCGATCACACGTCTTTCGAAAGAATACGATGCGGCAGTTCAGGCGCGGCGCATTGAGGAGCGTCATCTACCAGGTTACGCGGGGGCGTGGTTTGATTCAGTGACATTGAGCCTTCAAGTAGCCACCAACAACGCAGAAGATCTCAACGTAATAAGACAGATCGGGGCTACCCCAGTACTTGTCACTCATAGTTTGACAGAACTGGAGGAAGTGCGAGCGCGTATTACCGACGCGTTGACATCAGCTATCGGCGCAGGAGGTATTCGGAAGTCCTACGTCGACCCCCAAGCAAACGGGGTTGTTCTAGGGGTTGGCGGTGATGTCATTGTTCCGGCCTCAGCGTTTATTGCGACGTATGCCAAAGATGTGCCGGTTCAAGTGAATTCGGTCATTGTGGATGCAGGATTTTCGACCGATTTGCATGGGGCCGATGGCACACAAAACGACTCATGGCACGTTACTTATGGGGGTACTTGGCCATGTTCCGCTGGCGCCTCAGCAGAGCAAGTGAATGGTTCGACTTATGTTGCAGGATTTGCAACGGCCGGACACTGCGACACATCTGGCAACACCATCAAATCGAGCAGTGGAACAACTTTGGGCACGGTTGCCCAATCTACGTACTCGATTACGGGCGGTATAGGAAGCTTTTCGTTCAACGAGGATGGATCGTGGGTTCAGACGTCTTCCGGTTGGGTTCCCAAGCCACAGATTAATGGCTATACAAGTGGAACCTTGAATGTCAGTGGAACTTGGACCGGAACTCTGGTCGCTCCAGTTGGGACCACCGCCTGTCGATATGGATCGACATCTGGTGGTCCGCACTGCGCTTCTGTAACCGCACGAAATGTATCGGTCACCGTGGGCGGCTATTTGTTCAATGGGATGATCGAAGTTGACGGTATTTGTACCGATGATGGCGATTCCGGCGGCCCCCTTGTCACGCCGGCAAATCAGGTTCAAGGCACTGTTACAGGCGGAACACCTAACTCGTGTCCGGACAGTAGCGGCGACTATGTCTATTTCCAGCCGATCACCACAACACTTGCTCGTGCGGAATCGGCGCTTGGCAATCCGGTCGCCATGCTCACCTCGCATGGTCGATCCGCGCCGACGGTTACCAATTTCC
>JAFEFD010000573.1 GCA_018240765.1 Pseudomonadota bacterium
TCAGTGTGGCGGAGAGGGTGGGATTCGAACCCACGTTACGGCAAAACCGTAAACCGGATTTCGAATCCGGCGCATTCGACCACTCTGCCACCTCTCCACACTGGACGCAGGCGCAAAACCGAAGGCCGCGCATGATACGGGCAGCGCGACCAAGACTCAACTTTTCTTTGCCGCCACCTTGACGGCAGGCACTACGCGCGAGCGATTGCGCGTGTAGACGTACACCGACGCCGGCGGCACGTTCCACCAGGCAAAACCGCCGCGGCGTACGGAAAGGTCGAGTTCTTCGAGCAGATCGCGCGGTACCGGCGATTTCGGCCCGTAGGTGAACTGGATCAGGCGGCCATCGGGTTTGAGCGCGGAAAACGCCGCGGCGAGGATCTCGGCCTGCGTTTGCCGCGACATCGACAGCAGGCCGAGTCCGCTGATGATGGCGTCGGCGGGACCTGCGTCGAGATAGCCATTGCGCTGCGCGATCGCCTTCAACTCGCGCGCATCTCCGCATTCCACCCGCGCATCGGGAAAATGCGCACGCAGGTGCTGGTACAGCGCCTCGTTGAGTTCGAGCACGAGCAGGTCGCGCGGCGCAATGCCATGTGCCAGCATTGCACGAGTAAAAACACCGGTGCCGCCGCCGAGTTCGATCACGCGTCGGGTACCGTGCGGCAGTTCGGAAATCATCTGCCGCGTCAGCTGGCGACCGGACGGCGACAACGCCGCAATGCCGAGCGGATTCTTCAGCCACTGGCGAAAGAACGTCCACGCCTCGGGAGCGGCGGCGCGCTCGTCGGGCCGGGTCGGCGAATTCATGGAAGTGTCCCCTGCATAGCCCTCTATGCTAGCAGGTCGGCGATTCCACGATGGTTAAGCGCATGAAGAGGCCCGCGGCGCAGCGCGCAGCGGGCCTGGGGGAAAACCTGCACTCTCAGCGGCAGTAGCGCGGGTCTGCCGAAGCGCAGGAATTGCCGCGGTTGTACCCTGCCCGATAGTAGCCGCGATCGTTGTCGTAACCGCGGTCGTAGCCACGGTCGTAGCGCGGGCCTTCGTTGCGGTAATACGTGCGCGAACGGTAATACGTACGGTACACCGGCGCCGGATAGTAACCGCCGTAGTAGACCGGAGCCGGAGCGTAATAGCCGCTGTAATAGCTCGGCCCGTAGTAACCACCGGAGTAGGCAGGTGCATAGTAGTTGCCGTAGTAACCGCCACCATAGCCACCGTAATAGCCGCCCACGCCAACATCGACGTAGCCGTGGCCGTGATGTCCACCCCAATAACCCAGGCTCACTCCCGGCAGGTTGATGCCGATGGAAACGTGCCCGCCCGCGAACGCGGACGGCGCCAGCGCCAAGCCGGCCGTCACGAGCAAGCCCAGGACCAGTGCACGGAAACCACGTTTGCGAATAGTCATGACCGTCTCCCGAAACCACAGCGCGCGAACCGAATGTCGCAGGGGCATCGTCGATCCGCACGGCTGAATCAAATGTGAAAATTTCCGGTCTTGGCGCGATCTGTTCAGGTTCACTGCGGCGAAGCTGAACGCGATCACTTCAGGCGCAATTCCCAGGCCCGGTGGATGCGCGGGCTGCGCGCGAAATCGAAGGGAATCGTCTGCGCACTGATCTCGCGGATCGCAAAGCGCGCCAGCGCATCCTCGTCCAGCTTGAAACGCCGGAAATTGTTCGAAAACAGGATCATTCCGCCCGCCAGCAGGCGATCACCGCACAGGTTCAGCAGGCGCACGTGGTCGCGCTGCACGTCGAAATCCTCGGCGCGCTTGGAATTGGAGAACGTCGGCGGATCGACGAAGATCAGGTCGTACATCGCCGAGCGTGATTGCAGGAAACCGACCGCGTCCTCGCGCACGAGCTTGTGCCGAGTCAGGTCGAAGCCGTTGATCGCCAGATTGCGCATGGCCCAGTCCAGATAGGTTTGCGACAGATCGACGCTCGTGGTTTCCAGCGCCCCGCCGGACGCCGCGTAGACACTCACGCTGCCGGTGTAGCAAAACAGATTGAGAAAGCGCTTGCCCTTGCTGAGGTCGCGCACCCGCGCGCGCAACGGGCGGTGATCGAGGAACAACCCGGTGTCGAGGTAATCGTGCAGATTCACGAGAAACTTCAACCCGCCCTCAACGACTTCGAAAAACTCGCCGCGTTCGTCCAGCCTGCCGTACTTCTCTCCGCCTTTGCCGCGCCGGCGTTGCTTGAGCACGATGCGCTCGCGCGGAACGCCCAGCGCCTCGCCCGCCGCGCGCACGAGTTCGCGCCAGCGCGTGCGCGCGAGATCCTCGTCGATGGTCGCCGGTGCGGCGTATTCCTGGATGTGCAAATGCTCACCGTAAATGTCGATCGCGGCGGCGTATTCGGGCAGGTCGGCGTCGTACACGCGCCAGCATTCGACGCCCTCGCGCTGCGCCTGTTTGCGCAGATGACGAAAATTCTTTTCGATGCGGTTCTTGACCATCTGCGCGCCGGGCGACAGCGGCTTCGGTTCCGGCTTCGGCGCATCGACGGCAGCAATGTCGATATTCAGCAACGTGCATTCGATCGCGCCGTTGTAGAGTTTGTAACGCTTGTCTGCACGCAGGCCAAGCGCATGGCCATGTGCCTCGTCTGCCGCGATGACACTGGCGCGCCAGCCAGGAAATTCCGCTTTCAGTTTCGTGCCGAGCAGCCGATACAGCGCGATCACGTCTGCGTCATCGCCCATGCGTTCAGCGTAGGGCGGATTGGTGATGACGAGTCCGGGTTGTCCCAATTCGTGCGGTCGATGCAGATGTTCCAGCGACTGCCGTCCGATCTGGATGAATCCGGACAGCAGTGCTTCCTGCGCGTTGCGCCGCGCTTCGTTGAGCACGGCTGGATTCGCGTCGAAACCGAAGAACACCGGCCGCAGCGACTGCAATCCCGCCGTGGCGCGCAGCTGCGCTTCGCCATGCAGCGTTTTCCACAATGCCGCATCGTGGCCGCGCCAGCCGAGGAATCCCCATTGCGTGCGGCGCAGCCCGGGCGCGACGTCCGCCGCCATCAGCGCCGCCTCGATCGGCAACGTGCCTGAGCCGCACAGCGGATCGACGAGGCCGCCGCCACCCGCGTAAATCGCCGGCCATCCCGCGCGCAGCAACATCGCCGCGGCGAGGTTTTCCTTGAGCGGTGCCAGGCCCGCGCCCTTGCGGTAGCCGCGCTGGTGCAGGGGCGCACCGGACAGGTTGATGCTCACGATCGCCTTGTCGCGGCGCAGGACGAGATTCACGCGCAGTCCTGGGTTTTCCGTGTCAACGTTTGGACGTTCGCCGGTCGCCTCGCGAAACGCATCGACGATGGCATCCTTCACGCGCAGCGCGGCGTACTGGCTGTGCGTGATGGCGGATGTCGCGCCGACGGCGTCGACTGCGAAACTCGTGGCGATGTCCATATGTTCGCGCCAGTCGATTGCGCGCGCGCCGGCATATAACTCATCGCCATCGGCGGCAGGAAACTCGGCAATCGGCATCAGCACGCGGCTGGCCAGGCGCGACCACAGGCAGGCGCAATAGCCTGCGTCGAGTTCGCCGGCGAAGTGCACGCCGGCCAAAGCCTCGCGCACGCCCCCCGCGCCGAGCGCCTTCAACTCATCGACGAGCAGGTATTCCAGGCCTTTCGGACAACTGGCGAAGAATTCCATCACGCGAACTGCCGCAAAAATCGTGCGAAGGCTTCGGCGACGAAATCAACATGCGCCGACAGCCGATGATCGTCCCGCACGAGCATGATTTCGTCCTCGCGCGCACGCGCGAACGCGATGGCTTCATCTACCGGACACAGCTCGTCGCCCCAGCCGTGCACGAGTGTCGTCGGCACCCGTTTCGCATCGAAACGCCGCGCGTAACCCGGAATCGCAACGGGCAAGGCCATCAGGAACAAACCGACGCAGTTCACGCGCAGCGACGCGAGCCCGGAAACGAACGCGCCCATGCTCGATCCGGCCAGGATCACCGGCGCATTCTTCGGCGCGTGTTCGAGAAGTCGCGCGATGCGCTCGTCGATGCGGCGCACGTCGCCCGTGGCATCCAGGTCACGGTAATCCGGTCGCGCGGTGGCGAAGCCGAGCGGCTCGGCGACTGCGGCCAGCGCGCCTACCTTGGTCGCGTCCGGGCTGCTGTGCAGGCCGTGGGAAAGAACGAGGAAGGGCTTCATGCGACAATTATCGCATGCCCATTGATGTGCCCCCGGACCTGTCCATCCACGACCAACCCCTGCCCTACGTCGCGCGGCTGGAGAAGCGATCGCTGTCGGCGATCGATCTCGTCGTGATCCACTGCACCGAATTGCCGGACATGGCGATGGCGCGCGAGTTCGGCGAGCGCATCCGTTACGCGAAATCGCAGACCGGCAACAGCGGGCACTACTACATCGACACCGACGGCACGATCTATCGCTATGTGCCGGACGATCGCGTCGCCAACCACACCTACGGCTACAACCCGCGCTCGATCGGCATCGAGTTGTCGAATATCGGGCGCTATCCCGACTGGGGCGACAGCCGGCATCAGAATTGGACGGTTGCCTACACCCAAGCGCAAATCGACGCACTGCTTGCGCTTTTGCGCCAACTGAAGCACGGACTTCCGAATCTGAAATTCATCGCCGGTCACGAGGATCTCGACACGCGCCTTGAACCGGCCAGCGACGACCCGCAGGTGATGCTGCGGCGCCGCCAGGACCCCGGACCGCTGTTTCCGTGGCAGGAGATCGTGCCTGCCAGCGGTCTCGAACGTTTGAAGCCTTAGGAATTTCCATGTCGAATCCCATCGTCGGCGAACTGATCGACCTGTTGCAGCTCGAACGGCTGGAGGAAAACCTGTTCCGCGGCCAGAGTCGCGACATCGGCACCAAGTATGTGTTCGGCGGACAGGTACTCGGACAGGCGCTGTCAGCGGCGCAGCGCACGGTGGATCCGTCGCGCGCGGTGCATTCGCTGCACGCCTATTTCCTGCGTGCCGGCGATGTCGAAGCGCCGATCGTCTTCGAAGTCGATCGCGCCCGCGATGGCAAGAGTTTCTCCGTGCGTCGCATCATCGCGATCCAGCACGGCGAGACGATCCTGAACGCCGCTGCCTCGTTCCAGATCGACGAACCCGGCGTCGAGCACCAGCTGCGCATGCCGGATGTGCCGCCGCCCGAAGACCTGAATCCACCGGAACCGATTCCACCCGAAGAACTCGCCAAGCTGCCGGTCAAGGCGCAGCGCTGGCTCGCGCGCAAGGGGCCGTTCGAATTCCGTCCCGTCTATCCACGCAATGAATTGAAGCCGGCCAAGCGGCCGCCGTTCCAGCAGATCTGGTTCCGCCTCGCCGGGCGCGCGCCGGATGATGCAACCCTGCATCGCGCGATGCTGGCGTATGCATCCGATTTTCACCTGATCGGCACGGCCACGCTGCCGCACGGGATTTCGTATTTGCAGCACAACGTGCAGATGGCGAGCCTGGACCACGCGATCTGGTTCCATCGCCCGTTCCGCGTCGACGACTGGCTGCTCTATGCCTGCGACAGCCCCAGCGCGCAAGGTGCGCGCGGCCTGACCCGCGGCATGATCTACACGCGCGACGGAAAATTGATTGCATCCACCGCTCAGGAAGGCATGCTGCGGGTGCTGCCGGAGACACCCTCGCCATGAGACCGATTTTTTCCTCGCCGCGCGCCGAAAACATCGAGCGCATGGTTGCCCTGCTCAATGAGGCCGGCATCGAATCCAAGGTAACCAATCGCAAGGCCTATTCGGGCCATGACTACAAGGGCCCGAGCTACAGCGCAAAACAGGATTCGTCGTCATGGCCGACCGTGTGGATCGTGAACGCGGACGACCAGCCGCGCGCGCGCGCGATCCTGCGTGACGCCGGCATCGCACCGTACACGCGGTTCGCCGAGGAACTCGCGCAAGCTCGCGCGCCGAAAACGGAGCGTACACACTGGGTGCTGGCATCGAAGCTGCGGATCTTCCTGATCGGCGTGATCGTGCTCCTGATCCTGCTGCGTTACCTCGGCATCTACTGAGCGGTGGCGCTACACTGGGCGCGTGAAATCCGACGTCGTCCGACTGTTCCAGACCTTGCCGCATCCGTGTGGATACTTCGCGCGGCGCGTTGCGCAGAACCTGGTCATCGATCCGGCCTCGCCACAACTTCCACAGATATACGATGCGGCATTGGCGAAGGGATTCCGGCGTGCCGGCGGCCATGTCTATCGACCGCAGTGTCCGGGCTGCCACGCCTGCATCTCGGCTCGAATTCCGGTCGCCGAGTTCCGGCCCGACCGCAGCCAGCGGCGCTGCCTGAAACGCAATCGTGATCTGGAACTGCGCGTCGCTGCACCGGCGTTCAGCGACGAATACTTCGATTTGTACCGGCGCTATCTTGGCGCGCGCCACCACGATGGCGGCATGGACGATCCGGCGACCGAGGATTTCGAACGTTTCCTGTTCACCGCGTGGAGCCCGACGAAATTCGTGGAGCTGCGCCTTGGCGAACGCCTGCTGGCGGTTGCCGTCACCGACTTCACCGCAACCGGCTTGTCGGCGGTGTACACGTTTTTCGATCCGGACGAATCCACGCGCGGACTCGGCACCTGTGCAATCCTGCGCCAGATCGAACTGGCGCGCGAACGCGGACTCGCCTACTTGTATCTCGGTTTCTGGATCGCGCGCCACCCGAAGATGGACTACAAGGCACGCTTCACCCCGCTCGAATTGCTCGACGGCGGCGCCTGGCGCCGACTCATTCCTTGCGCGCCTGGAAGCCGAATGGATGATCGTCGTGCAGCGACATGATCAGCTTGACCATGGCGTGCGGAATGCGCAGTTCGAGTTCGGTCGGTTCACCTTTTGCGTCGGTGCCCTGCAAGGTCATCTCGAAATAGGCGCCGGAGGCGTCGATGCTCGCGCACACGATGTGCTGGCCGGACGGCGCGTCGCTCAAGTAAGGCCTGATCGCGTCGCCGAGCGCCTCCAGCGCTTGCGGGAACAGGAACACGGCGTAGCTTGTGGTGTCTGGCATCGCGGATTCCACTGCGGATGATGCCGGGATTGTAGCGAACCCAGGCCGGGTTATGCTTGGCGTTTCCGGACGATACTGATCTGCCATGCGCATTGCTTACACGTTCCTGTTGCTCCTGCTGACGGTATGCGTCCACGCCGCACCCGCGGACGATGTCTGGATGAGCGTGCTGCTCGACGGGCGCAAGATCGGACAAATGCACATCACGCGGCAAGTGCGCGATGACAGCGTGATCACCACGCAGAAGATGGACGTGCAACTCGATCGTGCCGGGGTCAAGGTCGATCTGTCGACCGGCGAGTCGGATGCGGAAACGCTGGCGGGCGAACCGCTCGCGTTTTCCTCGCGCTCGTCGATTTCCGGCATCGCCAGCACCGTGCAAGGCACGCGTCGCGATGACGGCCGCTTCGATGTCGCCAGCGCAGTCGGCGGGATGAAATCCACGCGCATCATCGACTGGCCCAAGCGCGCCCTGCTCGCCGAAGGACTGCGCCTTGCCGAACTGCGCGCGGGACTCGAGCCAGGCACGCATTTCTCGGAAATCGCCTTCCAGCCGGAAACCCTGGATGGCGTTGCCGTGGATTCCGTGGTTGGCCCGCGCGAGCGCGTGGACCTGCCCGATGGCACGAACGCCACGCTCACGCGCATCGACCAGACTTTCCATCTTGCCGGCATGGCGACGCGCAGCCAGAGTTGGGTCGACGCCGAAGGCCTGGCGCGCAAGACCACCCTGCCCGTGATGGGCATGGACATGATCCTGCTGGCATGCTCGAAGTCCTGCGCGCAAGCGCCGAACCAGAGCGCCGACATCCTCGTGCATGCGTTGGTGCGGTCGCCGCAGGCAATCACGCCCGAGCAGTTGCGCGATGGCGTCACCTTCACCGCCAGCGCCACGCGCGGCGGTACGCCTCTGCAATTCACCCAGACCGGCGAACAGCGCGTGACCTCAGCGGCTGGCGGTACGCAGGTGCGCATCGCGCCCATTGCTGCCGCAGCGTCGGCGAACGCAGCCGAAGCGCCGCCGACACCCGCCGACTCGCAACCCAACGACTGGCTGCAGAGCGACGCGCCGGAGATCCGCAAGCTTGCGGAACAAGGTGCAGGTGATGCAAAAACGCCAGAGGAAAAAATGCACAACCTGCAGGAATTCGTGCGCCGTTTCATCCGCACCAAGGATCTGAACGTCGGCTACGCCTCGGCGCTGGAAGTGGCGAAAAATCCGGAAGGCGACTGCACCGAACACGCGGTACTTCTGGCCGCGCTCGGCCGCGCGAGCGGCATTCCGACGCGCGTGGTCGATGGCCTTGCCTACGTCGACCACTACGCCGGCCAGGATCATGTCTTCGTGCCACATGCCTGGGCGCAGGCGTGGGTGGAAGGCCGCTGGAAAAGTTTCGACGCCGCCTTGCCCGGTTTCGACGCCGGCCACATCGCTCTATCGGCCGGTGACGGCGATCCGTGGCGATTCTTCTCCGGCATGGACACGATCGGGCGCATGCGCATCGACAAGGTGGCTCCAATCGCGCCCTGAAGCGGTTTTCGACGTGCTTGCAAGCATGATATCTTTTTGATATCTTATTTTCGTCATTCAAACGGAGCCCGCCATGAAAGAACGTCTTGTTTCCGCCCCATCGGGCATTCCTGCCTTGATCGGCATCATCGTCCTGCTGCTCGCTGACGGGGCATGGTTCGTGTATTCGATCCAGTCGCGAACGGTGTGGGCGATCATCGTTGCAGTCCTTATCGCGATCGTGCTGCTGGTCTGTCTCGGTGGTTTCTTCACGGTCGCGCCGAACGAAGGCAAGGTGTTGCAATTCTTCGGCCGCTACGTCGGCACGGTGCGCGATTCCGGACCGCGCTGGGCCAATCCGTTCTACTCCAAGCGCGGCGTTTCGCTGCGCGTGCGCAATTTCGAGTCGGGCAAGCTCAAGGTCAACGACGCGGACGGCAATCCGATCGAGATCGCGGCGATCGTGGTGTGGCAGGTTGTGGATACCGCCGAAGCCCTGTTCCAGGTCAACGACTACGAGGATTTCGTCCACATCCAGAGCGAATCCGCGCTGCGCCAGATGGCGCAAACGTATCCGTATGATTCGCACGATACCGGCGCCGTCTCGCTGCGTAGCCACGGCACCGAGATCACCGACCACTTGCAGAATGAAATCCAGGAACGCCTTGCCAGCGCCGGCGTGAAAGTGATCGAAGCGCGCATCTCGCATCTGGCCTTCGCGCCAGAAATCGCGCAGGCGATGCTGCAACGCCAACAGGCCGGCGCAATCATCGCTGCACGCACGCGCATCGTCGAAGGTGCGGTAACAATGGTCGAGATGGCTTTGGATCAGCTCAAGACGCGCGGCGTCGTGCAGCTCGACGAGGAACGCAAGGCCGCGATGGTGTCGAACCTGCTCGTGGTGCTCTGCGGCGAGCGCGGCACCCAGCCGATCGTCAACACCGGCACGCTCTACACGGGCTGAAGCGCGTGGCTGCCGACAAGAAAGCCTATCCGCTGCGCATCAGCGCCGACGTGCTCGACGCCGTGCAGCGCTGGGCCGACGACGAGTTGCGCTCCGTCAACGCACAGATCGAGTACGTGCTGCGCGAGGCGCTGCGCAAGGCGGGGCGGTTGAAGGCATCCGCGCCAGCGGAACCGGGGAAGAAATCGAAATGACTTCAACGCCGGTATCCCGCCTGATCGAAAGCGCTTTCGCCCTCGGCGTGCCGCGCGACTACGGCCGGGTGCGCGGGCTGCGCCGCGTGCGCGAACCATCGCATCTGGAATCCATCGGTCTCGACACGCAAGGCCGCGAACAATTTCTCGCGCAGCGTGCCGCGCGCGCGTGGGTACGCATGCGCGAGGCGGCCGCGCGCGATGGCGTGGAATTGCAGGTCGTGTCCGCATTCCGCTCGATCGAATACCAGCTCGGCATTCTCAGGCGCAAGCTTGAGCGCGGACAATCGATGGGCCAGATCCTGCGCGTCAGCGCCGCGCCGGGCTACAGCGAGCACCACTCCGGCCGCGCCCTCGACATCACTACACCCGGTTTCGCCACGCTGGAAGAGGAATTCGAGAAGTCGCCGGCATTCGCGTGGCTGAAAAAAAACGCGCGGCGTTTCGGATTTCATCTGACCTATCCGCGCAGGAACCCGCACGGGATTGCCTACGAGCCGTGGCACTGGTGCTGGCATCCATGATGCCAGCACCCGAAGAATTCCCTATGCCTTGCGATGGCGACGGTAACGGCGACCACTAACCAACGCCATCAAGGCAATCATGATGATGACACCCCACTCGGACAGAGTCGGTGTAGGAACGGGCGGCGCCGGCGCGATGGCGTTGATGGTCAGCGTGTCGGTCGTGGCGCCATTCGTGAAGGTGTACACATAAGTTCCCGGCGCAATACCCTCACCTGCAAGCGACGCATTGGCAAATGACATGCTTGCCGTCATGGCTGTGCCTGAATTCCAGCCAGAGGGACCCCAGAAACCGATGCCGGGCAGAAAATAATAGGAAACCCCGGTATTTGTGGTGGCGGCAAGCGATCCGCCTGACCCAAATCCCGTTGTCGGCGTGATCGTGGTACCGACACATTGATCTTGCACGGAATTGACGGCGCCAAACGCCAGATTGCTCACCGACGGATCGATTCCATTGAAAGCGGAACTGAATCCTGTAGCGATCGAAGTACAAACTCCGGAGTTGAGCGTGCCGGAAGAAGCGATCACCAAGTTCGTACCACTCTCTTGAATCGTTACGTTGATCGCTGCCGTGGCGCAGTTCGCAAAGACCGCCAGCACGATTCCGGCTGAAATGAGCATTTTCATTTTGAGGTGTCCTTGGATTCCGGAAGAGAGACTTCAGTAATCAGCAATCCTTCCGTCATGGCACGAAACTCACCGTGCTGGCCGCGCCCGTCGTCGCCGCGTTCGGATCCACCACCAGCGGGTGATAGCTGCCGCTGAGCCAGAGCAACAACTGGCTGGCGTAGTTCGGATCGCCGAGCACGGCCGAATTGCCGCCGGGAATCACTTCCACCGCGTTGATCGGCGTACTCATCTGACCGACGAAACGGCGTCCCGGCGCGGTGTCGCCGCTGAACATGAAATCGTTGACGCCGCTGACCCGCAAGGAGTCGCCGCCCGGATTGACCGTGCTGTAGGACGAATCGCGCGCCAATCCCGGCAGGCTCGGCGACAGATCAGTGAATCCGTATGGATTGGGTCCTGGAATGTTGAACGGACCACCCAACGGATGCACCAGCACGAAACGATGCAGCGCGCCCCAATGGTAGGTCGATTGATCCGTCGAGTTGCCGAACGCGGCGGCGAACGCATCGCTGGATAGCTGGGTCAGCGCCTGCTTCAGACTGGTCAGCAGGATGAAATCGCGCGCGGAAGCCGCATCCGGCGCATTCGGCACGTTGAAGAAATTGATGCCGGACGCGCCCTTGCCGCCCAGCACCGGGAATGCATCGAGCAGGAACTTGAGCCCGGTGTAGGCGCTATCGCCGGCAGGCAGATAGTTGCCGAGTCCATAGGCGGACAGCGTGGCATCCATGGTGTTCTTGATGGCATTGCTGCGCCACATGAAGAACTCGGTGGCAGCGACGGAGTTGTCTTCCTGTGCCGCGGTAGGCGGCGATCCCGGTGCACGACCGGCGTCGAAACCCTGTTGCAATCCCGTGGGCGTGGACAAATCCCACGCCGACAGGCGCGTGATCGCCTCGCTCACGGCCGGGTCGGTCGCCAGTTGTTGCAGCGGCGCCCACGCACCACTGGCGGTGGCATTGCGGGCAGCGGCAAGCAGGTACGGCAGCAGCAACTGCGCATCGACCGGCTGGTTGTTGAGCTGCACGGCCTGGATGTCGGCGGTCGTGATCTTGTTGCCCGTGGCCACCAGTGCCGAGAGCATGCGATCGATGCGGCCCATGCGATACGCGTCGTAGCCGTAGTTGAGGTAATACACGCCGCCGCCCGGACGGGTCATGCCGAACGGATTGTTCTGCAAGGTCACGCCGATCGGGTCGTTGTTGGCGTTGGCGAAATAGCCCTGCGACGGATTGATGACATGCGGCATTTCCGATGCCGGCATGATCTCGTAGGGAACCGCCTGATTGGGCTGCGGATGCGACACCGGCAGCCAATCGTTGTGCGCGGCGCCCGAGCCATCGCGAATCATGAACGGCGGCGAGCCGAGCCATTTGCCGAAGTTCTGCAGGTCGTCGCGGATCGGATTTTCGGCGCTGGTGAAATACGCGATGTTGCCGGCGGTGTCGGCGTAGGCAAAGTTCTGCGAACCAAAATCGAAATAGCTCAGCGCGTTCTGGAAATCGCTCATGTTCTGCGCGCGATCGATCAACTTGAACGCAGTCAGTTCGAACGTCGCGCCCCAGCCGGTGTAGGCGATGGACAGGCCGCAGGCGTAACTGGGAGTCAGGGTCTGCCCGGTCAGCGAACAGCTGCCCGGTGTACCAATTTGCACCACCGGGCCGTTGTTCCGGCGCGGCACGATCACGGTGATCGCGCCATTGGTGTATCCGATGGAATTGTCGCGCGCGATGTTGTCGGTCTGCCCCGGCGTCATCTGGTTGACGTAAAAACTCTGGAACACCCACTGCACCGGTTCCTGCACGCCGTTGTGCACGATCGCGGTCGGCAGGCCATAACTGTTGACGACGAAGGTTTCCAAAAACGTGTCGGTCACATCCATCGGATTGACCGTGCTGCCCCAGCAGATGTTGCTGTTGCAGCCCTGGATGATGCCGGGTGCACCTGGAACGCTGACGCCGGTGGCGTTGAGGCCATCGCCCGAGATCAGGTGCATCTCCATGAAAATCGGCGGCAAGGCAAGCGTCAGGTGCGGATCGTTGGCGATGATCGGCTTGCCGGTTGCGGTATAGGCACCGCTGACGGCGAATTCGTTGCTGCCGCCGCGGCCAAGGCGCGGGCGCAGGGTTGGCGCGATGAAGGGATTGCCGGCGATCTGGTCGCGGTAGGCTTGCGCCATCGCCAGTGCGCGTGGATCGACGTTGATGTCGCCGAGCGAAGCGATCTGCTGTGCATTCGATTGCACCGTCGCCATCGCGGCAGCCTGGGTCATGACCGAGGTCCCGGACGTCGCGGACGGCGTGAATCCCGGCACCGTCACGCGATTGTCCGGCGGCGCGAAGCGGTGCGTGTCGCCAAAGAACAGCGCGTTCGGATCGACCTTGGCCGCCGCCGCGGCCTGCGAATAGGCGCCGAAGTCGATGGTGTTCTGGATGTCCAGGTCGAACGACAACTGGAACGCGAGGCCCTTGCCGATGATGACGGAATCCTGCGGCGTCCACGGCGCCGCGCGACTAAGCATCAAGGCGCCGTACTCCGGCGGCAGCGGCTGTGTTGCAAGCCAGAAGTTCACGCCGTCGGAGAACGACTTGAGCCAACCCTTGGTATCCGGATCCAGCGCCTGCCAGGTCGCGAACGCGGCGCGATCCAGGCCGAGCGTGCGCGTCTGCACGTCGCTGGCGAGTGCGGCCTTGCCGACCAGTTCGGCAAGCCGGCCGCTGGCCGCGCGGCGGTTGAAATCCATCTCGAAGAAACGCGCTTTTGCTTCCGCATAACCCTGCAGGAAGGCAACGTCGTAGCTGGTCGCCGCCTTGATCGTCGGCATGCCGAGCGCGTCGTAATAGATCGTGCCGGGCGCGGACAACCCCGGCGCCGTGATCGTCTGGCTCGATGTCTGCGCCGCCAATGGCGCACAAAATGCACAAATGGACAATGCGGCAAAAGCGGCAAGACTCCGGCGCTCGCCGGTGCGGACTGTGGCCATGATCCCCTCCTGTGGGTACGCCGCGGGCGTCGTTCGAACGCTCGTTCGAAGGGGATTATGCGCTTGCCGTCACACACTTCGCTTGCGGCGGCGCAAC
>JAFEFD010000574.1 GCA_018240765.1 Pseudomonadota bacterium
ATGGAAGCCTTGCGCCTGCGCGTGAAGGACGTGGATTTTGCGCGCAACGAGATCACGGTGCGCGACGGCAAGGGCAGCAAGGATCGTCGCACCGTGTTGCCGCGCTCGCTGGTGGAACCGTTGCAACGCGAGATCGAACGCACGCGCATCCTGCACGAGCATGATCTTGCCGAAGGCTTCGGCACGGTCTGGCTGCCGCACGCGCTGGCACGCAAGAATCCCGGGGCGGAACGCGATTTCGCCTGGCAGTACGTATTCCCTTCCGAACGCCTCTCGATCGATCCGCGCGGCGGCGCCGTGCGCCGCCAGCACGTCGATGATGCGGTGCTGTCGCGTGCGTTGAAGCTCGCGCGCCAGCGCGCGGGGATCGTCAAGCCGCTCTCGGCGCACACGTTGCGCCACAGTTTCGCGACGCACCTGATCGAATCCGGTTCCGACATCCGCACCGTGCAGGAACTGCTCGGCCACAAGGACGTAGCGACCACGCAGATCTACACGCACGTACTCAACCGCGGCGGCAACGGCGTGATCAGTCCTCTGGATCGATGACGGTTACTTCAGGTTCGCCTCGAACAACTTGTAGATGCGCTTGTATTCATCCAGCCACGAATCCGCGTTCGTGAACCCATGCCGGTCCAGCGGATACAGCGAGAGGCTGAAATTGTCCTTGTGCAGTTCGATCAGGCGCTCGTACAGGCGCGCGGAGTCCTGGAACATCACGTTGTTGTCCATCACGCC
Organism: Pseudomonadota bacterium; assembly: GCA_018240765.1. Lineage (GTDB taxonomy): Bacteria > Pseudomonadota > Gammaproteobacteria > Xanthomonadales > Rhodanobacteraceae > Rudaea. The sequence goes on from JAFEFD010000574.1 coordinate 739, forward strand.
GTGGCAGATCAGCAACGGATCGCGCAGGTTTGAAGCGAACTCGATCGGCGACGAGCGCCGGTACGCCATCGGATCGTCCTGCGGCCGGTTGAGGATGTCCGAGGTGTAGCCGTCGTCGTACAGCATCCAGTCGCTGACCGGGCGCAGCGCTGCGCCGGCGGCGAATTCGCCGGGCGCGCGGAACAGCGCCATCAGGGTCATGAAGCCGCCGTAGGAGCCGCCATAAACGCCGACGCGTTTCGGATCGGCGTTCCAGTTCTTCACCATCCACGCCTTTCCGTCGAGCAGGTCTTCGAGTTCCGGATGGCCCATGTCGCGGTAGATCGCGGTGCGCCAGTCGCGGCCGTAGCCTTCGGAGGCGCGGTAATCCATGTCGATGACGATGTAGCCGTGTTGCAACAGCAGGTTGTTGAACATCTGCTCGCGGAAGTAGTACGACCAGTTCGCGTTGACGTCCTGCAGGTAGCCGGCTCCGTGCACGAAGATCACGGCCGGGTGCGGTTTGGATTTGTCGTAGTCTTTTGGCGCGTAGAACTTGGCCCAGATCGAGCCCTTGAAGTGCGTCGATGGCACCTGCACGTACTGCGGCGCAACCCAGTCCAGAGCCTTGTAGGCGGCGGTGCGCGTGTCGGTGAGTTCGTGCGGCGCGCCGCTGCCGTCGGCATTGACGACCGCCAGTTGCGGCGGGATGTAGGGTGTGGAATGCGCGACCAGCAACTTGCTGCCATCGTGCGACAGCGAGAAGCTGTCCATGCCTTGATAGCGGGTTACTCGTTGCAGTTCGCCGCCGCCGACACCGACGCGATAGACGTCGTAGGCCCAGGGTTTTTCCGCGTTCGCGCGCACGTAGAACCAGCGTCCGTCGTTCGAAAGCAGCGGTCGCGATACTTCGAAATTGCCGTGCGTGAGTTGGCTCGCCTTGCCGTCGAGCGATTTCGCGTACAGATGCGCGTAGCCGGATTCCTCGGATACGTACCACAGCGTGCGGCTGTCGTTTTCCCAGCCGAATTCGTTGAAGTTCCAGTTGATCCAGGCGGCGTCGTGCAGGCGATGCTGCAAGGCGAGTTGCGGATGCGCGGGATCCAGCGTCGCGATCCAGCGATCCTTGTTGTCGATCGCGCGCAGCTGCACGGCGGCGTGCGCGCCATCGCGCGTGAACGCGATGCCGGCGATTTGCAGCGCGCGCACTTTCGCCTCTGCCTTGTCCGGTTTTCCACTTTTATCGTTTTGCACACCGGCTGCCTTGAGCAACCCGGCTTTCTCGTTTTCGGCGCGGATCGCGGCAAGTGGATCGTCGTGGATGCCGGGCAAGTTGCCGACATCGATCTTCGTCTGCGTGTGCTTGACCAGATCGAACAGCCACAGCGTCTGCGGCGCGGGCGGATTGCGGCCGGCGTCGCGGCGCAGCGATTCGAACTCCGGATAACCGGTGTCGGTGACGTAGCGGATCAGCTTGGGCTGTTCGCCGCGCTCGTAACCCTTTTCGACCGTGACCGCAAGCAGCCAGCGCACGTCGGGCGACAGTTCCGTATCCTCGATGCGCACCTTGTCGCCCAGGTAAAACGGCAACGGCGCGCGGCTGGCGTCGCTGCGCTGCATCGCCTGCGCATGTTCGCGGCTTTCCTTCTTGTCCTTGTCCAGTTGTTGCAATGTGCTGAACAGGCGCATCTGTTCGGCGCGCAGCACATCGTCCTTCGGCGCAGCGTCGGGATCGTCCTCGGTTTTCAGGATGGCGGCGGGCGACGTGACGCCACTGCCGATGTCGTGCACGAACCAGTCGTTGCCGCTGTGGAAGCTCAAGCTGCGGCCGTTCGCGGAGAACTGCAAGTCGGCGTGGCGCTGGTTATCGCGCGTGACCTGCGTCGTTGTGCCGCTGCGCAAGTCGCGCAGGAACACGTCGCCGTTGCGCACGAATGCGGCGCGCGCGTTGTCGGCCGAGTAAACGGGCTGGCTGCCATCCGCATTTGCCATGGTCGCCGCGTCAATCGTCGCGTCCTTGCCATCGCCCAGGTCGATGCGATGCAGGTCGTACACCGGCGAGCCGCTGCGCTTGAGCTTGTAATAGACGGATCTGCCATCGACGCTGAAATACGGCGCGCCGCCGCCTTCCTCGAATTCCTCGGGCACCTGGATCTGCCCGGCGATCCAGTCCGGATCGGCCATGATCTGTTCCAATGACAGCGGCGCGGACGCGGTCTGGGCCGATGCGGCCACGGACATGATCAGGGAAAAGGCGGCAACGGCGGCGATGCGGGACACGGGCACTTCCTCGAAGCGAAAACGCGCAGCATAGCGCCGGCGCGCGCCTCCGCAAGCGGCCGAAAGTCATGCGCGCTGGCGGCTGTGCGGCAAATGCGGCACCATTCCGCATTGTCGAATCGGAGTTGCCATGCCTTTGCCCTGCGTCGAAATCCAGACCGCGCCGAATCCGCGCCACGCGGTGATCTGGCTGCATGGCCTCGGCGCCGACGGCAACGACTTCGCGCCGATCGTGCCGGAACTGGTCGATCCGGACTGGCCGCCGCTGCGCTTCGTGTTTCCGCATGCGCCGGTGCGGCCGATCACGATCAATGGCGGCATGGCGATGCGCGCCTGGTACGACATCTCCGGCATGGAGATCGCACAGCGCCAGGATGAGACCGGCATCCGCGCCTCGATCGGTTTGCTCGAAGAACTCATCCAACGAGAAACCGCGCGTGGAATCGCGGCGGCAAACATTTCCCTCGCCGGATTCTCGCAAGGCGGCGCGATCGTGCTGGCCGGCGGCATTCGCCACGCGCAGCGGCTCGGCGGCATCATCGCCCTGTCTACGTACTTGCCGATGGCGGAAAAGACCGACGCCGAGGCGAACGCAGCGAATCGCGGCACGCCGATCTTCATGGCCCACGGCATGCTCGATCCGACGATTTCGCATGCGCTCGGCGAGATGAGCCGCGATTACCTCGTGCAGCGCGGCTACACGGTTGACTGGCATGCGTACCCGATGGCGCACCAGGTGTGCATGGAGGAGATTGCGGATTTGCGCACGTGGTTGGGATCGCGTCTGTCCAGCGCATGACCACAACGAGCGCCGACGAACGCCCCCGCTGGCTGCCGGATTTTTGCAGCCTGCCGGTGTTGTTCGCGGTGATGGTGGTAGCGGAGTTGCTGGTTCTCGTCGCGGAAATCGCGCCGAGCGACGAAACCCGCCCGCTGCTGCCGCGCCTGGCCACGGTCAGCGTTTTCGCGCAATGGCTGGCGCTGGTGTGCGCGGTGTGCCTGTGCAAGCTGCGGCCGCAACTGGAAAAGCTCTCGCCGTGGCTCGGCGTCATCACCGCGTATGCACTGATGCTCGCGGTCACCGTGATCGGCAGTGCCCTGGTGTTCGAGATCGACCACCAGCTCGGCTTGAACCTTACCTTGCCGGCGCAATTCGAGGGCCGCTTCATCTGGCGCAGCGCGGCGCTGTGCGCCCTGCTCGGCGCGGCGCTGCTGCGCTATTTCTACGTGATCGAACAGTGGCGCGCGCGCGTGCGCGCGGAGGCCAAGGCGCGCTTCGAGGCGCTGCAGGCGCGCATTCGTCCGCATTTCCTGTTCAACAGCATGAACACGATCGCAAGCCTGATCCGCAGCCGTCCTGCGGATGCGGAGCATGCAGTGGAGGATTTGTCCGACCTGTTTCGCGCTGCACTCGGGCGCGATTCTTCGCTGAGCACGCTCGGCGCCGAGCTCGACCTGATGCGCCGTTACCTCGACATCGAAAAGCTTCGTCTTGGCGCGCGCTTGCGCGTGGACATGGCCGTGGACGAACTGCCGCAAGACCTGCCGATTCCCGCGCTGCTGCTGCAGCCGTTGGTGGAGAACGCGATCTACCATGGCATCCAGGCATTGTCCGAAGGCGGTACCGTCTCGATTCGCGGCCGCCGCGAAACGAACGCCGTGGTGCTGGAAATCCGCAATCCGCAGCCGCCATCCAACGTGCGCGCGGCGCCGCGCAACGGCATCGCGTTGAACAACACGCGCGCGCGCATCGAGTACCATTTCGGCACGCGCGGTACGCTCGCCGTCGACAATGGCGCCGAGGAATTCGTCTGCGTGGTGAGACTGCCCGATGAAAGTCCTGATCGTTGACGACGAGCCACTGGCGCGCGAACGCCTCGCCACGCTGCTGCGCGATTGCAGCAGCGTGGAGATCGCGGGCGAGGCCGGCGATGGCCGCACCGCGCTGGAGGCGGCCGCGCGTACGCATCCGGATGTCGTCCTGCTCGACATCCGCATGCCGCTGATGGACGGACTGGAAACCGCGCGCCACCTCGCCGGTTTCGAGAAACCACCGGCGATCGTGTTCTGCACGGCCTACGACGAGCACGCACTTGCCGCGTTCGACACCGGTGCGGTGGATTACCTGGTCAAGCCGGTGCGCGTCGAACGCCTGCGCACCGCGCTGGAACGCGCACGCCGGTTCAGCGCGGAAGACGTCGTGCGCATGGAATCGGCCACGGGGACGCCAGCGCGGCGCAGTCACCTGTGCGCGCGCGTGCGCGGCAACCTCGTGCTCGTGCCCGTCGTCGACATCCAGTACCTGCTCGCCGAGGACAAATACGTCGTCGTGCATCACGCCAAGGGCGAGGTGCTGATCGAGGAGTCGCTGAAGACGCTGGAAGACGAATTCGGCGAACGCTTCGTGCGCATCCACCGCAATTGCCTGATCGCGCGTGATCGCCTGGGCGGACTCGTGCGCGCTGCGGACGGCAGCATCCACGCGCAGATCGACGGTGTTACCGCGACGCTGGAAGTCAGCCGGCGGAATCTGCCGGGACTGCGCAAACTGGTTCGAAGCCTGTGAAACACGCGCTGCGCATTGCCACACGCAAGAGCGCGCTCGCGCTGTGGCAGGCCGAGCACGTCGCCGCGCTGCTGCGCGCCGCGCATCCGCAGTTGGGCGTGGAACTGGCGCCCATGACCACGCGCGGCGACCGCATCCTCGACCGCCCGCTCGCCGACATCGGCGGCAAGGGCCTGTTCCTGAAGGAACTGGAAGTCGCGCTCGAAAAGCGCGAGGCCGACATCGCCGTGCATTCGTTCAAGGATGTGCCGATGCTGCTTGAACCCGGTTTTGCCATCGGCGCCGTGCTCGAGCGCGCCGATGCGGCCGACGCCTTCGTATCCAATGCGTTTGTGCACCTGGACGACCTGCCGCAGGGCGCGCGCGTCGGCACTTCGTCGCTGCGCCGGCAGGCGCAGTTGCGCGCGCAGCGCCCCGATCTGCAATTGCTGGATCTGCGCGGCAACGTCAACACGCGCCTGGCGAAACTCGACAACGGCGACTACGACGCGATCGTGCTCGCCTGCGCGGGACTGGAACGACTCGGCCTCGCCGCGCGCATCCGCAGCCGGCTCGATCCGCCGCATTGGCTGCCGGCCGCCGCGCAAGGCGCGATTGCCGTGGAATTGCGCACTGGCGACGCGCGTACGCAGGAGTTGCTCGCGCTGCTGCACGACGAAGCGACCGCGCGTTGCGTCGGCGCCGAACGCGCGATGACGCGCCATCTGCAAGGCAGTTGCCAAGTGCCGATCGCGGCGTTCTGCATCGAAACCGAAATCGGCTTGCATCTTTCCGGATTGGTCGGCGACGCCGCCAGCGGCAAGCTCATCCGCGCCGAGGACGATGGACAATCCGAGGCGCCGGATGCGCTGGGCGAGCGCGTCGCGCGCAAGTTGCTGGAGCTTGGCGCTGGCAAATTGCTCGGTCGCTAACGCTTTTTCCCTTCTCCCGCTGGCGGGAGAAGGTGCCGAAGGCGGATGAGGGTGGTTCTGCAACGCGATGCTTGCCACCCTCACCCCAACCCTCTCCCGCCAGCGGGAGAGGAGGAAGAGCTTAGAAGTTGTACACCAAATTCGTCGTGAACAGCCCGTCGGTCTTCTTGAATCCCGGCTCCACGTCCGAATTGTGGCGGATCTGGTAACCGACCTTGAGCGCGAGCTTGCTGTTCATCTTCACCGCAAGGCCGGCATCGTTCTGGAAGAACTTGTTGTTGCTGCCGGCTTCGACCACGAACGTGTCGACAAACGCCACGGTGTCGCTGAAATTGTGCTTGTAGGCGAGCTTGCCGCGCGCGACGAGGTTGTTCTCGGAATCCGGCGTGACCTTGACCGGCGGCGATTGCGGATCGACCGGCAACAGGATGTACGAGGCCGGCTGCACCACCTTGTAGCCCGGGCCGATTTCCACCGCCAATTCGTCGCTCGCATTCTTCAGGATCTGGTAGCCGTAGCCGATCGAGACGATGTACTGGTAGTCGTACGAGGAGAATTCGTCGTGCTCGTAGCGCGCCGCGCCGACGATGTAGCTGCGCTCGTCGAACTTGTAGCCGAGCGAGGCGCCGCCTTCGTAGCGGTTCGCGGTCAGGTCGTAGCCGGCCGGCGTATTGGCCTTGTTGCGCAACGCGAGCAGGTAGAAATCGTCGGTCCACTGGTCGTCGTTGAACTTGATGTCGAGTTTGGCGTTGAGGTTCTGCGACTTGGTGTTGCCGCTGGCGATGGACAGCCCGGCTTCGCCGCTGCCCGACCAGCCGATCGGCGGCGCGGGGGGTGGATCAGCGAGCGCGGCCAGCGGCAGCGCGAGCAAAACGGCGGATGCGAGTAACGTCGTTTTCATGGGGATTCCTTGTTCTGGGGGAGCACGCCGCGTGTGATGCGACGGGCGCGCATTGTAAGCGTCCGCCGATGCAAAAATGTGGACTTGTGCGCAACGCGTACAAGCGCGGTTCAGGGATTTTGTGGCCGCGTTCCACCGTAGTACAGCATCACCACGTGTTTCGCCTGCGCGAAGAACAGCCAGCGCTCGACGAACAGCCCGGCAGTGACCGCAAGCGTGGTGATGATCACGCAAAGCACGGCCCACGACGACGGCACAAGCATCGTCGCAATTGCCAGCAGGATCGGAACCGGCCCGATCAGGGTCAGCGCGATCGCGCGCAGGCGCGCGGCGTGCTGGCGCGCGAGCACGAATCCCATTTCCTGCGTCAGGTAATTCTCTTCCGTGTGCGGTGCCTCGACGCTGCGCACGCGGCCGAAGCGGCCGAGTCCGGTCGCGGATTCGGGTGTCGATGCCAGCGCTTCGCTGTCGATATGCCGCCAGTAGGCGCGCTTGAGCACGACACAGGCGATGGCGAATGCGACGATCAATGACGGCTGCGCG
>JAFEFD010000575.1 GCA_018240765.1 Pseudomonadota bacterium
GCTTCCTCGCCGAGGCGACGTTTCTTGTCTTCCTCGTATTCCTTGTAGTTGCCGGGGAAGAATTCCACGTGCGAGTCGCCTTCGAAGGCGAGGATATGCGTGGCGATGCGGTCGAGGAACCAGCGGTCGTGACTGATGACGAAGGTGTTGCCGGGAAATTCCAGCAATGCGTCTTCGAGCGCGCGCAGGGTTTCGATGTCGAGATCGTTGGAAGGTTCGTCGAGCAGCAGCACGTTGCCGCCCTGCAGCAGCGTCTTCGCCAGATGCAAGCGTCCACGCTCGCCGCCGGACAGCGAGCCGACCAGCTTTTGTTGATCCGAGCCCTTGAAGTTGAAGCGGCCGATATAGGCGCGCGACTGGATCTCGATGCCGTTGATGTTGAGGATGTCCGAGCCGCCGGAGACTTCCTGGAAGACATTGTGATTGCCTTCCAGCTTGTCGCGGCTCTGGTCCACATAGGCGATCTTCACCGTCTGGCCTTCGATGATCTCGCCCTTGTCGGGTTTTTCCACGCCGGTGATCATCTTGAACAGCGTGGACTTGCCGGCGCCGTTCGGACCGATGATGCCGACGATCGCGCCGGGCGGTACCTTGAAGCTCAGATCGTCGATCAGCAGGCGGTCGCCGAAGGATTTGGAGACGCCCTTGAACTCGATCACGTTGTCGCCGAGGCGCTCGCCGGGCGGGATGAAGATTTCGTTGGTCTCGTTGCGCTTCTGGTAATCGGTCGATTGCAATTCCTCGATGCGCGCCAGGCGCGCCTTGCCCTTGCTGCGGCCGCCCTTGGCGTTCTGCCGCGCCCACTCGAGTTCGCGCTGGATCGCCTTCTGGCGCGCTTTTTCGCTGGATGCTTCCTGCTTGAGGCGCTCGTCCTTCTGTTCCAGCCACGAGGAGTAATTGCCCTTCCACGGAATGCCGCGGCCGCGGTCGAGTTCGAGGATCCACTCGGCGGCGTTGTCTAGGAAGTAGCGGTCATGCGTGACCGCGACCACGGTGCCGGGGAATTCCTGCAAAAAGTGTTCGAGCCACTCGACGGATTCGGCGTCGAGGTGGTTGGTCGGTTCGTCCAGCAGCAGCATGTCGGGCTTGGACAACAGCAGCCGGCACAGCGCGACGCGGCGCTTTTCACCGCCGGACAGCGTCTTGATTTTCGCCTCCCACGGCGGCAAGCGCAGCGCGTCGGCGGCGACGTCCAGCGTGCGTTCGAGCGTGTGGCCGTCGCCGGCGGCGAGGATCGCTTCCAGGCGCTGCTGCTCGGCCGCCAACTTGTCGAAGTCGGCGCCTTCCTCGGCATAGGCCGCATACACGGCGTCGAGCTGCTTCTGCGCGTCGGTGAGGGTCGAGACGCCTTCCTCGACGGATTCGCGTACGGTTTTCTCCGGATCCAGCTGCGGTTCCTGGGCCAGATAGCCGATCTTGATGCCCGGCTGCGGCCGCGCCTCGCCGTTGAACTCGGTGTCCACGCCGGCCATGATGCGCAGCACGGTCGATTTGCCCGCGCCGTTGAGGCCCAGCAGGCCGATCTTGGCGCCGGGGAAGAACGACAGCGAGATGTCCTTGATGATCTCGCGCTTCGGCGGCACGACTTTGCTGACGCCGATCATGGTGTAGATGTATTGCATGGGATTCCTGCCTGCGGGCTAGCCCGCAATTATATCGCGCAGCGGGCGTCCGGCGCAGGTAAAATGGGCAATCGCCCTGCCGGAGACCGCACCCGATGTTCGCCGCCAACCTGAAAATCGAAGGCTACGACCCCGAACTTGGCAAGGCCATCGCCGCCGAGCGCGCGCGCCAGGAAGACCATGTCGAACTGATTGCCTCCGAGAACTACGCCAGCCCGCGCGTGCTCCAGGCGCAGGGCAGCGTGCTGACCAACAAGTACGCCGAAGGTTATCCCGGCAAGCGCTACTACGGCGGTTGCGAATTCGTCGACGTGGCCGAGCAACTCGCCATCGACCGGCTGAAAAAACTGTTCGATTGCGATTACGCAAACGTGCAGCCGCACTCCGGATCGCAGGCCAACCAGGCCGTGTATTTCGCCTTGCTCAAGCCCGGCGACACAATCCTCGGCATGTCGCTCGCGCACGGCGGACACCTGACCCACGGCGCCAAGGTGAACCTGTCCGGAAAAATTCTCAACGCCGTGCAGTACGGCGTGAACGCGGACGGATTCATCGACTATGCCGAGGTCGAGAAACTCGCGCTCGCACACAAACCGAAAATGGTCGTGGCAGGATTTTCGGCCTATTCGCAGGTAATCGACTGGGCGCGCTTTCGCGCCATCGCCGACAAGGTCGGCGCCTACCTGTTCGTGGACATGGCGCACGTGGCGGGACTCGTCGCCGCAGGCGTCTATCCGAGCCCGCTGCCGCATGCGCATGTGGTCACCTCGACCACGCACAAGACCCTGCGCGGTCCGCGCGGCGGCTTGATCGTGGCGAAAAATTCGGCGATGGGCGAACACGCCGAAGACATCGTCAAGAAATTGCAGTCCATCGTCTTTCCCGGCATCCAGGGCGGCCCGCTGATGCATGTGATCGCGGCCAAGGCCGTCGCGTTCAAGGAAGCGCTGGAACCGGAATTCAAGACCTACCAGCAACAGGTCGTGAAGAACGCCAAGGCGATGGCGAAAACGATGATCGCGCGCGGCTACAAGATCGTCTCCGGCGGCACCGAGGATCACCTGATGCTGGTCGACCTGATCGGCAAGACGATCACCGGCAAGGATGCCGAAGCCGCGTTGGGCAAGGCCCACATTACCGTCAACAAGAATGCGGTGCCGAACGATCCGCAAAAACCCTTCGTCACCTCCGGCCTGCGCATCGGCACGCCGGCGGTGACCACGCGCGGTTACGGCGAGGCCGATTGCGTGGAACTCGCGAACTGGATCTGCGACGTGCTCGACGCGCCGGCCGACGACAAGGTCATAGCTGCGGTGCGCGATAAAGTGACTGCGCAGTGCCGCAAATACCCCGTCTATGCCGCGTAAACACGCTTGCACTGCCCATTCTGCCAACATGTAGACACGCGGGTCATCGATTCGCGCGAATCCGAAGACGGCACGACGATCCGGCGTCGCCGCGAATGCACGCACTGCGGCGAGCGCTTCAACACCTTCGAGACGATGGAGGTCAAGCTGCCGCTGGTCGCCAAGAGCGATGGCCGCCGCGAGGCTTTCGACGAGCGCAAGTTGCGCAGCGGGGTGGAGCGCGCGCTGCAGAAGCGTCCGGTCGCGGGCGATGCGGTCGATAGCGTCGTGCGCGAAGTGGTGCGCCAATTGCGCGGCGTCAACGAGCGCGAAGTGCCGTCGCGCCTTGTCGGCGAATGGGTGATGACGGAATTGAAGCGCCTGGACCAGGTCGCCTACGTGCGCTTCGCCTCGGTCTACCGCCGCTTCGAGGACGTGCAGGCGTTCCGCGAGGAAATCGAAAAGCTCGAGAAGGACTTGCCTGAACTCGAAGGCCTGCAACTGCCGCTGCTTGGCGAATTGCGCCAGCGCAAGAAATCCTCATGACGGTTTTTTCCGCCGCCGATCACGCGCACATGGCGCGCGCGTTGCGTGCGGCGGAACGTGGTTTATCCACGACGCAACCGAATCCGCGCGTGGGTTGCGTGATCGCGCACGGCGAGGAGATCGTCGGCGAAGGTTTCCATGCCCGTGCCGGTGAGGCGCACGCCGAAGTATTCTCGCTGCGTGAAGCTGGACCGCGCGCGCGTGGGGCGACGGCATACGTGACGCTGGAGCCGTGCGCGCATTTCGGTCGCACGCCACCGTGTGCCGAAGCGCTCATCGCGGCGGGTGTCGCGCGTGTGGTCGCCGCTTGCGAAGATCCGAATCCGAAAGTAGCCGGCAGCGGCTTCGCAAAATTGCGTGCAGCCGGAATCGCGGTGGAAACCGGATTGATGCGCGAGGCCGCGCGCGAACTCAATCGCGGATTTTTCTCGCGTATCGAGCGTGGCCGGCCATGGCTGCGGGTCAAGCTCGCGATGAGCCTGGATGGCCGCACCGCTTTGGCCAATGGCGAATCCAAATGGATCACCGGTGAGACCGCGCGTGCGGACGTGCAGCGCTGGCGCGCGCGCAGCAGCGCGATCCTGACCGGCAGCGGCACCGTGCTGGCGGACGATCCGCATCTGACGGTGCGCATGGAAAGAATTGGGTCGGATTCCTTTTTCAGCAAAAAGGAATCCGACCCCATTTTTCAGCCATTGCGCGTCGTGCTCGACACCGGCCTCGTCACGCCGGCGAGCGCGCATGTGCTCGATGGCTCCGTGCCGACGCTTATCCTGCATGCGCCGGACGCTCGCCGCGCCGCTCACTTCGACAAGGTCGAGTGCGCCGCCGTTCCCGTGCGCGACGATCGTCTCGATCTGCCCGCGGCATTGAACCTGCTCGCAGAACGCGGTGTCAATGAATTGCAGGTCGAGGCCGGCGCCACCGTGTGCGGCGCGTTGTTTGCGCAAGTCCTGGTCGATGAGTTGTTGCTCTACGTCGCCCCGATCCTGCTTGGCGACACTGCGCGGCCGCTGCTGGGTTTGCCGAGTCTGGAGTCGATCGCGTCGGCGCGCCGCCTGCGCGTGTTCGACCAGCGCCAGGTCGGCGACGACTGGCGCCTGTTGCTGCGACAATAGCGCGATGTTTACCGGAATCGTCCACGCCGTCGGCCGCGTCACGCGCATTGAAGCACGCAATGGCGATCTGCGCCTGTCGGTGGATGCATCCGCGCTCGACGCCGGACTCGCGCCGGGCGACAGCCTGTGTGTTTCCGGCGTTTGCCTGACCGTCGTCGCGCGCGAAGCAAACATTTGCGCGTTCGATGTTTCTGTGGAAACGTTGGAGCTGACCACGTTCGGCGCGTTGCGCACAGGCGACACCGTGAATCTTGAACCGGCGTTGCGCCTTTCCGATCGCCTTGGCGGGCACCTGGTGTCCGGGCATGTGGATGGCGTTGGTCGCGTCGTGGCGATCGTGCCGGACGCGCGCTCGCAGCGCTGGATGTTCGAGGTCCCAACGGCGCTGTCGCGCTACATCGTTGCGAAGGGTTCGGTGTGCGTGGATGGTGTCAGCCTTACCGTCAACGAGGTCGCCGGCAGTCGCTTCGGTGTAAACCTGATTCCGCACACGATCGCGGCGACGACATTCAGCCGCAAACGTGTTGGCGATGCGGCAAATATCGAAGTCGATCTGATCGCGCGTTACCTGGAGCAGTTTTTGTGCGATCGTCCTTGATCGCGAAGATCAAAAAGCGACCATCCTTGGTCGCACTTTTCCGAAAAGAGTAACCACGATGGGGTTCGCCACAATCTCCGAGATCGTCGCCGAAATCCGCGCCGGCCGCATGGTCGTGATCGTCGATGACGAGGATCGCGAAAACGAAGGAGACCTGATCATGGCTGCCGAAAAAGTGCGGCCTGAGGACATCAATTTCATGGTCACGCACGCGCGCGGGCTGGTGTGCCTGTCGCTGACGCGCGAGCGTTGCGCGCGCCTGCGCCTGCCGCCGATGGTCAGCGCCAATACTTCGCGCCACCACACCAACTTCACCGTGTCGATCGAGGCGGCGCAGGGGGTGACTACCGGCATCTCGGCGCACGACCGCGCGCGCACCATCCAGGCTGCCGTGGCGGCAGATGCGAAACCTTCCGACCTCGTCCAGCCCGGACACATCTTTCCGCTCGCCGCGCAGCCGGGTGGCGTGCTCACGCGCGCCGGACACACCGAGGCGGCCAGCGATCTTGCCGCGCTGGCGGGGTTCGAACCGGCCGGCGTGCTGGTGGAAATCCTGGCCGAAGACGGCAGCATGGCGCGGCGACCGCAACTGGAAAAATTTGCCGCCGCGCATGGCCTCAGGATCGGCAGCATCGCCGATCTCATTCGCCATCGATTGGAAAATGCGACCTGCTGCGCGGCGGATTGACGATGGCGATTGCTCCGCGTGGCGTCCGCTACTACGGCTTTGGCAGCCTGAGCGGATATGGGCAGGCCGCGGTCGCTTATGTACGCGCGCTGGTCAATGCCGGAATTGCGGTGCAGTGGATTCCGCTCGACTGGACGACGCAACGCATGCAGGCCGGTGCGTGGATTTTTCCGGATGGCCATCGCCAGCCGTTGCTGGAAAAATGCGGAACGCAAGGCCATCTGGCGGATGTACCCGCATTGGTCGAGCGCACGCGCGCGCCGGTCGCGCACGATGTCGTCGTCGTGCATGCGCCACCGGAATCCTGGCTGCCATTGTTCGAGCGCGGCACGCGTAACATCGGCATGACGGTGTGGGAAACCGATCGCACGCCTGCGCACTGGTTGCCGTTGATGCGCGCGGCCGAGCGTGTGATCGTGCCCTGCGCGTTCAATCGCGAAACCTTCGTGCGCGATGGCCTGGACAGGCCCGTTCGCGTGGTGCCGCATATCCGCCGCCATTGCTGGCGCGAATTTTCGCCGCGCGACATCGCTGCTGCGCGCGCGCAACTTCGCATCCCGCCCGGCAACCGCGTGTTCTACACGAGCAACGCCTGGGATCCGCGCAAGAACATGCCGGCGCTGATCCATGCGTTCGCACAGGCGTTCGATGCCGGCGATCCGGCGACCTTGCTGATCAAGACGTCTGCGATGGGTCACGGCGACGCGCCGTACTTCACGAGCTTTCCCGCGCGCGAACTGGCGCAGCAGGCGATGCACGAGGCGACCGCTGGAACCGGCCGGCCGGCTGCGCAGATCGTGCTGATCGATACGGAACTCGATGGCGACCACATGGACCTGGTGCATGTGGTCGGCGATGTCTACGTATCGCTCAGCCATGGCGAGGGCTGGGGTCTGGGTGCGTTCGAGGCGGCAACGCTTGCCAAGCCGGTCGTGATGACAGGTTGGGGCGGGCAATGCGAGTTCCTCGGCGCCGATTGGCCCGGAGCCGTGCCGCATGCGCTCGAATCGGTACCGTTGTGGCCACCGAACCGGCCCTCGTATTTCCCGAACCAGCGCTGGGCGCGGCCTGACCTCGGTGCAGCGGCGACATTGCTGCGCGACGCCATGCGCGACGGCGAGCCGATGCAGTCGGCGATGCGCACGATTCGCGAACGCATCGTGCGCGACTACGCCGAACCGGTGATGGCGAATGCGCTGATCGAGGCGATCGCATGAATCCGCGCCGCGATTTCCATTTCGTTTTCGGCCTGCGCGAGCAGAGTGAACCGTTCCATGTCTTGCACTACCTGTGTCTGGCATCGTGTCGCGCCGTGAATCGTCCGGATGCCATCCATTTCCACTATCGCCACGAGCCGTTCGGGCCGTGGTGGGACGCGATCAAGCCGCACCTGCGCCTGGTACGCGTGCCGGATTCGGTTTCCGGGTTCGAACCCGGACGCTATGCGCAAAGCGCGGAAGGGCGACTGATCGAGCGGCTGGGATTGAGCTATGCGCACGAGGCGGATTTCCTGCGCCTGGATATCCTGAGCGAGTGCGGTGGCGTTTACGCGGACATGGATACGCTGTTCGTGCGGGCGTATCCGGATGCATGGTTCGCCGAGGATTTCGTCATCGGCGATGAAAACGCGCCGGGTGCGGCGGGACAGGTGATGCGGCCGACCCTGTGCAACGCGGTGATGTTCGCGCAGCCGAAATCGGGTTTCGTGCAGGCCTGGCGCCAGCGCATGACCGCGGCATTCGACGGCAGCTGGAGCGGGCATTCCTGCCACGAGGCCGCGCGCCTGTGGCGGGCGACGCCCGATGCCCTGCGTGTGCTGCCGCGTGAATATTTCTACCGCTACGGCAGTTCGATTGCCGGACTGCGTACCTTGCTGGAAGAATCCGACCGCGACCGCGCGGATGTGTACAGCATGCATCTGTGGGCGCATTTGTGGTGGAGCCAGTCGCGCACGGATTTTTCCGCCGTGCATGCCGGGCAGATCGACGAAGCCTGGATCCGCACGCGCGATTGCACGCTGGCAAACCTGGCGCGGCGTTTCCTCGATTAGCCCGCAAATTCCAGCGCGCCGTTTTCATGCGGCATGCGCAACGAACCGAGCGGCGGCACGTATTCGGCAAGACGCCGGCGCAGGTTGGCCTCACGCTGCAGCAAGGCGGCATGACCCAGCCGCTTGGCGCGCGCGATCGCCACATGGTGCGCGTCATCGAACGTGTTGGCGCCGTGGCAGACATAGATCGAGCACCAGCCGGCATCGCGCAGGCGCGCCATGGATTCGCCGTTGCGCAGGATCTTCAGCAGCACATCGGTGTCCTCGCCGCGCGCCAGGTCCGCGTAGCGCGGCAGGCGGTCGCGCCGGCCCAGCAAGGATCCCTGCACCACGTTCAGCGGATACGCTTCGCGGTTCCAGTCGTCCCAGTACAACTCGCCGCGCGCCGGAAACCAGTGCAACTGCTCGCACAGGCACGCAAACGACGCGTTCGCTTCACGCAGCGCACGCCATTGCAGCGCAAGGCGCTCGGGGTGGTAACGGTCGTCGTCGTCCCACTGGCAGAAGAATTCACCGGCCGCCGCGTCGACGGCCACGTTGCGCAGCGTGCCGAGGCGCGATCCCGGCGGGTGCCGGATGATCCGAACCGTGGCCGCATGAATCGTTGCGGCGAGAGCCGACAATTCATCGTGAAACGCACCATCGCCATCATGCACGACCACGAGTTCGCGCAGCGCATGCGACTGCGCGGCGAAATCGCCGATCGCCAGCCGCGCCAGCGCCAGCCGCGAGGCTTGGGTTATCATCAGGCAACTGATCATCGCGCGGGATTGTAAGCGACGGATGCACAAGATCGGCTACATCCTGACCTGGCGTGATGACGCCAGCGGTCAACGGCGCGCCAACCTGATGGCGGTGCTGGCGTGGCTGGCCGGCCATCCGCAAATCGAACCCATCCTTGTCGAGCAGGACGCCGTGCCGCGCCTGGATGGTGCCTTGCCGCATCCGCACTGCATGCACGTGTTCGCCTACAACCCCGGGCCCTTCAACAAGAGCTGGGGATTGAACGTCGGTTTTCGCCGCAGCACGCACGCATGGCTTGCGTTTGCCGACGCGGATATCGTGCTGGGTGATGCGCTGGCCGATGTGCAGCAGCATCTGGACAGGGGCAACCAGGCGATCAAGCCGTACCGCCGCCTGGTCGACCTCGATGAAGCGGAAAGCGCACGCGTGCGCGCCGGCGAATTCGATTTCG
>JAFEFD010000576.1 GCA_018240765.1 Pseudomonadota bacterium
GGCGGCACGCGCGAACGCGGCTTACATCAATGAACAACTTGGCGTGTTCAACGACAATCTGGAACTGGCGATCGCCGCGTACAACGGCGGCGAAGGCGCGATGCAACGGCTCGCCCAGCGCAATCCGAATGCGGCGTTCTGGGATCCGAAAGTTTATTTTTCGGTATCGCAGGAAACGCGCGATTACGTGCCGATGGTGCTGGCGGCGGCGTGGCTGTTCCTGCACCCGGAACGCTACAACCTGCAATTTCCCAGGATTGATACCGTACCCGCGCAAATCGTGCTGGCGCGGCCCGCGTCGATTGACGAACTGACCGTGTGCCTGGGCCAGGATGGCAATGGCGATGGCTGGTTCCGCACCCTGCGCAACCTCAATCCGGCATACGATCCGCGTCAGAAGCTCGACGCCGGCACGCGCCTGGACGTGCCCGCGCCGCTGGCCGCCGACTATGCGAAATTGTGCACAAGTGGAAAATGGGTCGAGCTCGCGGCCGACTTGCATGACGCCGCGCAGCCGGCGGTTCCTGCGCGCCCCGCGCAGGCTGCGCCACGCCGCTATGTGGTGCACCGCGGCGACACGCTCGGCGGAATCGCGCGCAGGCATGGCTGTTCGAGCGGTGAACTGGCACGCCTGAACCACCTCAAGCCGCCGCATTATCTGTTGCAGGTAGGGCAGGATCTGCGGGTTTGTTCACGCTGACTTAACCAGTAATCGCGGACGCTGTTTGCCATACTGGTATGGGGCCAGTTCGATTAGCGGAATTGCCATGGGGTTCGCACGACGATCTCGTCGCCTTGGTGGTGCCAAAATGTCGGATTTCCGTTTTCAAAAATTCACGCTTCACCTGTTGGGGCTGCTGCTCGTATCGCATGCCGTTCACGCCAGCGACTACCGTCGCAACTATCTCGTCAATAGCGTGCTTATTCCCGTCAGCAGCGTCGATGCGATCGCGTACGCCATCGATTTGAACGGGGACGGTCACGCGGACAACAATCTTGGATATGTGTTTGCTGCTCTCGCAAGCCAGGGTCTCGATCTGACCGGCGGCACGAATGCAGCCATTGCCAACGGCAGTGTAGTTCATCGAATAGATTTGCAAAGCACGGACGCCACTTTCAGCAGCGATCCCGCAGCCATGGCGAGCTGGTGCGTGGGCCATGTGCTTTCGCGGCCACCGCTGTTCGACGGCACGGATCAAGCCGCGTGCGACAGCAACTATGCGCCGGGGGTTTTCCTTGCGGCCCTGTCCGGCGGCAGCTTCACCTCGGCCAATCCGGCGACCACTACCACACCCGTGGCCTTGACGATTTCGATTGCAATTGGCTCGGAATCGATTGAACTGCCCGTGCAGGGTGCGCGCCTGTCCTTCACCAGCGACAACAGCGGCCCGGGGCACTTGCAGGGCCAAATCAACGGTTCCGTCCGCCACGACGATATCCAGACCAAAGTGCTGCCCGCAATGGCAGCCGCGTTCAACTCGATCATCCAAAGCGATCCCGGGTCGAGCACGGCGATCGATCTGCTAAAGTTTTTCGACTCCGGGTGTATCGGCAACCCCGCCTTCGCGAAAGATGGCCAGATCGAAATCTGCGAACTTTACGAGAACGCCCTTATTTCAACGTTGCTGGCGCCTGACGTGCAGATCTGGGATTCGGGTGGCAACTACGCCCCCAATCCGGCCAATACCAATCCCGATTCCAATTCGCTGGGCTTTCGCTTCGCCGCGGTTCTGAGTGATCGTGTGTTTGCAAATGGATTTGAACCGTAACGTGCGTCCACCCCGATCGGCGGGAAAGAAAACGCCGGGAATTCCCGGCGCAAAGGTGACGTTGGAAAACCGTGCTTAGGCGGCGGCTTGGCCGTTCTGCTGGGTGGTCCATAGCGAATCCGCAGGATTCGCCGGCATGGATTCCTTGAGCAGGCGCAACGTGCGCATCAGGTGGCGATGCAACTCCTGCATGTCGGCGTAGGTCGATTCCTTGGTTTCGTAGTAGGCGACGGTCAGCCACAACGCGATGCCGCGCAGTTGCAGGTGCGGATTGTCGGCCTTCACGCGCGCATAGCCGATGTCGGTGCCGTTGCCCCAGGGCTGATAGCGCTGGCCCTGGTCGACGGTGCCGTACAGGTGCGGGAACTCGCACTTGGCCGCGCTGGCGAACTCGCGCATGGCGATGGCGGCCAGTTGCCGGCGCGTGGCCAGCGGCAAATCCGAGATGGTTCTCTCGATCTCGCGGAACTGGCGGTTGAGCTGGATCGAACGTGTCAAAGCGATGATGCGGGTAACGATGCGCATGTGAAGCCCCTGTGGTTTTACGTATGCGGTGTTCTTGGCCATCGTCAAACTTTATCAGAGCAATCGCAGTAATACTTGCATAGTACGTCACATTTAGACGTGGCGCGTCACATTGTGGGGCAAGTCAGGAAAAGATGCACGGGGTTTTTCAGATTTGAATCACCGGACACAAAATCATTCTTACTCAATGATTTAGTGCGCAATCCGACCGATGGACTGGCCCATGAGCACGGGAAGTTGTGCGGACAAACCACTATCCAAGGTCGCGGTTCCGGCGGGCAGCAAGACGATCACCGTGGACCCCATGTTGAAGCGCCCAAGTTCCGCTCCGCGTTCGAGATGGATCCCCTTGCCGCGCCAATCCTTGCGCACGATCGAGTTTGAATAGGGCGGGATTTCCACCCCGCTCCAGACCGTTTCCACGCCCGAGACGAGCATTGCGCCGACCATGATCACGGCGAAAGGGCCGCTCGCACCCTCGAAATGGCAGACCAGGCGTTCGTTGCGGGCGAACAGGCGCGGCACGGCTTCGACGGCGAACGGGGCGACGCTGAACAGGCGCCCGGGAATGTGCAGGGTTTCGCGCAAGGTTCCGGCCAGCGGCATGTGCACGCGGTGGTAGTCGCGCGGCGACAGGTAGACGGTAATGAAACTGCCATTCGCGAACGGGGACGCGGCAGTCTCGTCGCCGAGCAACTCGGCGGCGGAAAAATCCTGGCCTTTGGCCTGGAAAACCCGGCCATCACGGATTGCCCCGGATCGACTGACGCGGCCATCGGCCGGACAGGCGATGGCGTTTGCGCCTTCGGGCAGCGGTCGCGCGCCGGATTTCAGCGCGCGGGTAAAGAACGCATTGAAACTCGCGAACGCAGAAGCATCAGACTGCTCGGCTTGACTCATGTCGACGGCATAGGCCTTCACGACGCGGCCGATCAGGAAATTCTTCCACGGTCGCCAGGTCCAGCGCGTTGCCCAGTACACCAGGCGCGAGAGCGCGCGGTGCGGCAGCAAGTACTGCACGAGTACCGACAGGCGCACAGTCAGTGGCCCGCGGTCAACGTAGCGAGATCGTCCGCGATCGCTTTCGCGGCGAATGGCGGACGGAAGATGCCAGCCTCGCGACCTTGCGGATTCACGATCACGGCGGCGCCGCTATGTTCGACCGATATCGCGCCGTTTGCGTCGGTGTTGCGCGCATACATCAGGCCCAGCGCGCGCGTAAGCGGTGTGAGCTGTTCATCGGCACCGGTTGCGGCGATGAAATCCGGGTCGAAATAACTCACATATTTATGCAGCACGTCCGGCGTGTCGCGCTGCGGATCGACCGATATGAAGTCGAAACGGGCCTCATCGGCGATGCCGCGCTCGCGCAAATCCTTCCAGGCCTGCTTGAACGTGGCGAGTGTCGTCGGGCACACGTCCGGGCAAGTCGTATAACCGAAGTAGACGACGGTCCAGCGGCCGCGCCAGTCGGTGAGGGTCAGTGGTTGGCCGTTGGCTTGAGTCAAGTGGAATTCGGGAATGGCGCGTGGCGATGGATACAGCACGGCGTTTTCCAGTTGCGGCGGCGCCGGCGCGGCAAAAAAACGCTGGCCCAGCCACAAGCCGAACGCCACGGCGAACGCGGCGGCGACGACCAACCAGATCGGAATCGAGGAAGTACTGCGAGGCGTATTCATCCGCGCATTATAGCGGGCGGGTTCGCCTATACTGGCGGCCTCGTTTTGAGCGGCACAGAAGTGATTTCAGAACTTTCCACCATCATCGACTTCATTCGCTACGGCGCCAGCCGATTTGGCGGCGCGGAACTCACGTTCGGGCACAGCTACGACAACGCGCTGGACGAGGCGACGCACCTGGTCTTGCACACGCTGCATCTGCCGCACGATTTGTCGCCGGCCTATGGTTCGGCGAAATTGACCGCGGTCGAGAAAAAGGCCGTACTCAAGCTGATCGAGCGTCGCGTGAAAGAACGCAAGCCGGTCGCCTACCTGACTGGCGAGGCCTGGTTCGCCGGGCTGAAATTCAAGTCCGACGAACGCGCCCTGGTGCCGCGCTCGCCGATCGCCGAAACGATCCAGAACGGATTCTCGCCCTGGCTGGACGGCACCGTCGTGCGTCGCGCGCTGGACCTGTGCACGGGCTCGGGCTGCATCGGCATCGCGATGGCTGCGCACAATCCGGATTGGCGCGTGGACCTGGCCGACATCAGCGACAAGGCGCTGTCGCTGGCGCGCGAAAACATCCATTTCCAGAACGTCGAAGACCGTGTACGCGCGATCAAGTCCGACCTGTTCGCCGGATTGAAGGGCGAGGTTTACGACCTGATCGTGAGCAATCCGCCCTACGTGACGAAACAGGAATTCGCCGCACTGCCGCCCGAATACGCGCATGAACCCGCGTTAGGTTTGACGGCGGGCGAAGATGGACTGGATTTCGCGTTGCGCATCCTCGATGAAGCTCCCGGACATTTGAGTGCGGACGGCTGGCTGATCTGCGAAGTGGGCGAGGCCGAGCATGCGTTGAACGCGCTGTTGCCGCGGTTGCCGCTCAACTGGATCGAGTTCGCGGTCGGGCAAATGGGCGTGTTTGCAATCGCGCGTGCGGATATCGTCAAGCACGCGAAGGCGATCAAGGCGGCGTTGGCGAAACGAAGATAATGTCGAGCAATTCGTTCGGAAAATTGTTCACCGTCACCACCTTCGGCGAAAGCCACGGCCCGGCGATCGGCTGCGTCATCGACGGCTGTCCGCCCGGGCTTGCGATCGCGCCGGAGGAATTCCGCCGCGATCTGACGAGGCGCGCGACCGGCACCTCGAAATACACCTCGCAGCGCCATGAGACCGATGACGTGGAAATCCTCTCCGGCGTGTTCGAAGGCCAGACGACCGGTACGCCGATCGCATTGCTGATCCGCAACACCGATGCACGCTCGAAGGATTACGACGAAATCCGCGACGTGTTCCGCCCCGGTCACGCCGATTACACTTATTGGCACAAGTACGGCATCCGCGACCATCGTGGCGGTGGGCGCGCGTCCGCGCGCGAGACGACCATGCGCGTGGCCGCCGGCGTGATCGCCAGGAAATGGCTGGCGCAGAAATTCAGCATCACGGTGCGCGGCTGGCTCGCGCAACTCGGACCACTGACGCCAAAGGCTTTCGACTGGAACGCGGTGGATGCCAATCCGTTTTTCTGGCCGGACGCAGGCTCGGTGCCGGAACTGGAAAAATACATCGATGCGCTGCGCAAGGCCGGCGATTCGATCGGCGCGCGCGTGAATGTCGTTGCCGACAACGTGCCGCCGGGTTGGGGCGAACCGATCTACGGCAAGCTCGATGGCGAACTCGCCGCCGCGCTGATGTCGATCAATGCGGTCAAGGGCGTGGAAATCGGCGCCGGTTTCGAAGCGGTGGTTCAGCGCGGCAGCGAACATCGCGACGAAATGCGTTTGGACGGCTTTACGTCCAACCACGCAGGCGGTATCCTTGGCGGCATCTCCACCGGCCAGGCCATCACAGCCTCGATCGCCCTCAAGCCGGCGTCCAGCATCCTGATTCCGGGCCGTAGCGTGAACGTGCGCGGCGAGGAGACAGATGTGCGCACCAAGGGCCGCCATGATCCTTGCGTGGGCATCCGCGCCACGCCGATCGCCGAAGCGATGATGGCATTGGTGCTGATGGACCATGCCCTGCGCCATCGCGCGCAATGCGGCGACGTGGGCGATGTCGAACCGAAAATTCCGGGATACGCGAAGCGATGACGAAGCAGTACAAGGTGGCGATGGCTGGCGCGACCGGCGCCGTGGGAGAAACCCTGCTTTCGATCCTGGCCGAGCGCAAGTTTCCGGTTTCCGAACTGGTCCCGCTCGCGAGCGAGCGTTCGGCCGGCGGCAAGGTCGAGTTTGCCGGCAAGCAAATCACGGTGAAGAATCTCGCGGATTACGACTTTTCCGGCGTCGACATCGCGTTCTTCTCGGCCGGCGGCAAGGTCTCGCGCGAGCATGCGCCGCGTGCTACGGCGGCGGGTGCAGTCGTCATCGACAACACCTCCGAATTCCGCTATCAGGACGACATTCCGCTGGTGGTGAGTGAAGTCAATCCTGAAGCGATTCGGGGTTATTCCGCACGAGGCATCATCGCCAACCCGAATTGCTCGACCATGCAGATGCTGGTTGCGCTGGCGCCGATCCATCGCGCGGTCGGCATCACCCGCATCAATGTGGCCACGTACCAGTCGGTTTCCGGGGCCGGTCGGTCGGGCATGGAAGAATTGGCCAGACAGACCGCGGCATTGCTGGGATTCCAGGAAATTTCGCCGTCGAAGTTCAGCAAGCAGATCGCGTTCAACGTAATCCCGCACATCGACGAGTTCCAGGACAACGGCTACACGAAAGAAGAAATGAAGATGGTCTGGGAGACGCGCAAGATCCTCGGCGACAGCGTCATCGA
Source organism: Pseudomonadota bacterium (assembly GCA_018240765.1). Lineage (GTDB taxonomy): Bacteria > Pseudomonadota > Gammaproteobacteria > Xanthomonadales > Rhodanobacteraceae > Rudaea. The sequence goes on from JAFEFD010000576.1 coordinate 6,746, forward strand.
GGTGAATCCGACTGCGGTGCGCGTGCCGGTGTTCTACGGCCACGCCGAAGCGGTACACATCGAAACGCGCGAGAAGATCAGTGCGGCGCAGGCGCGTGCCTTGCTCGAGAAAGCGCCGGGCGTAAGCGTGGTCGACCGCCGCGAGGCGGGCGGGTATCCGACGCCGGTGAGCGATGCCGCCGGCAAGGACGCGGTGTGCGTTGGCCGCATCCGCGAGGACATCTCGCATCCGCGCGGCCTGGACCTTTGGATCGTTGCCGACAATATCCGCAAGGGCGCGGCGCTCAATGCCGTGCAGATTGGCGAGATCCTGACCCGCGATTATCTGTAAAACACGCCAAATCAAACGCTTGTACAATTCGATCTCGATTTCGGGAAAATCTGGAAATTGTGAACTTGTCCAAAGTTTCCCAATAGTTACGTTTGTGTTATAAGGGGTTTTCGAGGTTCGGGTCGAGGCAGGCCATCGTGCCAGCTGCGTTCAAATGGCGTAGGGGAAATACGTTATGAAAGGATCTGCAAAACTGTCGCTGGCGATCACGCTGGCCCTTGCGGGCGGCAATGTGTTCGCACTTGGCCTCGGAACGATCCAGGTCAGATCCAAACTCAACCAGCCACTCGACGCGGTCATTCCGGTCATCGTGGACTCGCCGGCCGAAGCCAGCGGGTTGGAAGTCGCGCTGGCCAGCGCGGAGGATTTCCAGCGCGTAGGCCTGGACAAATCGCGCGTCGACGTGCCACTGGAATTCTCCGTTGGCACCGATCGCGGCCAGACCGTGGTGCATGTCACGACCAAGGATATCGTGCGTGAGCCGCTGGTTGATTTCCTTGTCGTCGCGAACTGGCCCAAGGGCAAGTTGTTGCGCGAATACACGGTGCTGCTCGATCCGCCGATGATGGCGCCCGCTGCCGGCACGGCGACACTGAGTCCGGCGCACGAGGCACCGCGCGCGAAACCGCAACCGCTGGCGCCGGAACGCGAACATGCGGCGGCAAAGCCCACGCACGTAAAAACACCTCGCACGGAATCGCCTGCGCCCGCCAAACCGGCTGCAGCGAAGCCCGCGCCCGCCGCGCGCACCGCGGGATCCGGCGAGTATGGACCGGTCGCCGCTGGCGAAACGCTTTCGGAGATCGCCGGCGCCACGCGTCCGGACGACAAGACCAATCTCGACGCGATGATGTTGGCCTTGCTCAAGGCCAACCCGAACGCGTTCTATCGCGACAACATCAACGCGCTCAAGCGCGGCGCGATCCTGCGCATTCCATCGGCCGACGAGATCAAGGCAGGCGGCAATGCGGCCGCGGTTGCCGCTGCCGTGCGTGAACAGAACCAGGCATGGGCGTCCAATGCACCCGTGGCCAAGCCAACCCTCGTCGCCAAGACGGGAGCGCCAAAGGCTGAGCCGGCTGCGACCAAGCCGACCAAACCGCCGGCGGCGAGTGCCGAGTCTCATCTCGCCCTGGTGCCTCCGGGTGCCGGCAAGGGCAAGCAGAATTCCAGCGATCATCCGGGCGCAGCGTCAGGCAGCGGCAATGCGCAGACGACGGCGGAGCTGGCACGCACCCGGGAAGCCTTGACCAGCCGCGAGCAGGAGGTCACCGACCTCAAGTCGCGAGTCAAGGATCTGGAAAAGATGAACGATGACGGCAAGCGCCTGCTGAGCCTGAAGCAGAACGAAATCGCCGAATTGCAGAACAAGCTCAAGCAACTCGAGGCCGCAGCGGCGGCCAAACCCGCCGCAGTCGTGGCAGTGACGCCGCCCGCAAAGCCTGCGGAAGCCAAGCCCGAGGCAACGAAACCGGCGCCAGTCGCCGCTGCCAATGCGGGTGACGCGACGGCGTCCAAGGAAAACGCAAAACTCACCGCCAAGGATATCTGGGGCGACATCAATGCTGGCGAGAAGCCTGCCGAAAACAAGGCGGCAGCGCCAGGCGCAGCGGCGACGCCGCCGGCTGGAGCTGTCGCTACGCCCCCGCAGGCCGAGGCGAAACCAGTGGAAACCACGCCTGCGGCAACCGCTGCCGCAGTACCCCCGGCCGTTGAACCGCCCAAGCCGACCGAGGCTGCGCCCGCCGAACACAAGTCCGTATCCACGCCGGCAGCGGTCAAACCGCCTGTGCCGACCAAGGTCGAACCGATCAAGGCGCCGGCATTGCCGTGGTGGCAGGACAACAATGTACTGATGGCTGGCGGCGCCGCATTGCTCATCATCGGACTGCTTGCGCTCATGCGTTTCATGCGCAAGCCCAAGCTGCCAGCCACCGTTGCCGGCGCTGGGGCAACGGCCGACGAACACTTCGATGCGATGCCTGCCGACGAGCAACATCTGCTCGATCAACTGGCCCAGCATCCGGGCGATGCCGCTCTGTCACTGCAATTGCTCGATCTGTATTACGCCCAGGGCGACGCCTCCAGGTTCGAGGCTGCGGCCGAGGCCATGTACGCGCACATCGCCGACCCGACCTCGGCCGAGTGGCAGCAGGTGCGCGCGATGGGCGAGCACCTGTGCCCGCATAACCCGCTGTTCGGCGGCGACGCGGACATCGCCACGGCCTTGCACGATGCCCATAACGCGACCGAACACGCCGGGCATGAACATATGCATGCGGATGACCAGCATTCTGCGCACATCGACGGCGGCGATTTCCACACCCAGCAGATGCCGCTGCCGGCCGAAGAACACTTCGACTTCGATCTCGCCGATCACACCGCGTCCGTGCACTCCGAGCCCGCGCATGCGGAACCGGCGCCGGCGTATGCGCCAACCACCGTTCATGCCGAAACGCCGGCGGCCAAGCCCGCCGAAGATTTCTTCTCCGGCGAAGACGCCATCGGCACCAAACTCGATCTGGCCAAGGCCTACCTCGACATGGGCGATCCGGAAGGCGCGCGCTCGATGCTCGATGAAGTCATGGCCGAAGGCAACGACGCGCAGAAAGGTGAGGCGCGCAAACTGCTGGCGGAAATCGGATAACGGCGTACTCTCTCCAACGTGTGTGACAGGCCGGGCTTGTCCCGGCCTTTTTTTCGGATCGGATACAGATGCGCATTGCGCTCGGCATCGAATACGACGGCACCGATTTCCTCGGCTGGCAGCGTTTGTCGCACGGGCCGACCGTGCAGGGTGCAGTCGAAGCGGCACTGTCGGACATCGCGGCAGAACCGGTGCAGGTGACTTGCGCCGGACGTACCGATGCCGGCGTGCATGCGCGCTGCCAGGTGATTCATTTCGACACGCAGGCGCAGCGCACGATGCGTGGCTGGACGCTAGGCCCCAATTCACGCTTGCCCGCAAGCGTTGCAGTGCGCTGGGCACGCGAGGTGCGCGAAGATTTCCATGCGCGTTTCTCGGCCCGGTCGCGACGCTATCGCTACACCATCCTCAATCGCTCCGCGCGTCCGGCGTTGGAGGCACGCTATGTGTGCTGGGAACGTTCGCCGCTGGATGCTGCCGCCATGCACGCCGCCGCGCAATTTCTGCTTGGCGAAAATGATTTCTCGGCGTTCCGCACCGCCGCCTGCCAGGCGCGTTCTCCCCAGCGCTGCGTCCAGGCGATCTCCGTCATGCGCGAGGGCGATCGCGTCGTACTCGACATCCAGGCCAACGCGTTCCTGCATCACATGGTACGCAACATCGCCGGCAGCCTGCGCGTGGTCGGTCGTGGCGAGCAGCCTCCGCAGTGGCTCGCACAACTTCTGGCAGGCCGCGACCGCAGCGTGGCCGGGCCGACATCCGCGGCGCAGGGCCTGGTCTTCCTCGGGCCGTTGTATGCTGCCGAATTCGGACTGCCTGCTGACGTCAGCCTGCCATCGTGATGCATCGCACGCGCATCAAGTTCTGCGGCATTACCCGCGCCGAAGATGCGCTGGCTGCGGTTGCGCACGGCGTCGATGCGATCGGGATGGTGCTCACACGCAAGAGTCCGCGCAGCATCGCGCCACTGCAGGCACGCGAAATCCGGCGCGCGTTGCCGCCATTCGTGGCTGCGGTTGTGTTGTTCATGGATGACGAGCCCGGATTCATCGCCGATGCGATCGCCACCGCGCAACCGGACCTGCTGCAATTCCACGGCCGCGAAACGCTGGACGAATGCCTGCGTTACGAAGTGCCGTATCTCAAGGCGATCGCGATGGATGGCGGTGATGCACAGGCGCAGATGCGCGAACACACCGCAGTCGTCGGATTCGTGTTCGACGCGCATGCACCGGGCGGGCAGGGTGGAAGCGGCCGCGTTTTCGACTGGTCGCGGATTCCGCAAGCCCTGTCGCGTCCGCTCATCCTGGCCGGCGGGCTATCGCCGGCCAATGTTGGTGAGGCGATCGCGAACGTCGCGCCGTTCGCGGTCGATGTTTCCAGCGGCATAGAGTCAACGCCTGGCATCAAGGATGCGGCCAAGATGCGCGCCTTCGTCGCTGCCGTTCGCGCAGCCGACGGTGCGCGGGGATGAGCGGCGTGGCTGCGCAATGCCGCGCGATTGTGTACGCTAGTCTTCAGTCATGAGTCCCTCGCGCCACGCCCAATCGCCCTTCGGCCGCTCCCTGCGGCGCTGGCGGCGCGTGCCCGCTGCCGCAGTCCGGTAACGCGCAGCGCGTTGCTTTGTCGCCGCGCATGATCGCGCAGGCATCCCTCGTCGAACTCATTGGCAGATTTCCATGACAATCGATTATTCGCACTATCCCGATTCGCACGGTCGATTCGGGGATTACGGCGGCATCTACGTCGCCGAAACCCTGATCGAGCCGCTGGCCGAATTGACCGCCGCCTACACGCGCCTACGCGATGACCCCGCGTTCATCGCCGAACTCGACCACGATTTGGGTCATTACGTGGGTAGGCCGAGTCCGATCTACCACGCGCAACGCCTCTCGAAAAAAATCGGCGGTGCGCAGATCCTGCTCAAGCGCGAGGATTTGAACCACACCGGCGCGCACAAGATCAACAACACGGTCGGACAGGCTCTGGTGGCGCGACACATGGGCAAGACCCGCATCATCGCCGAGACCGGTGCCGGCCAGCACGGTGTCGCCAGTGCCACCGTCGCCGCGCGCCTGGGCCTGCAGTGCGTGGTCTACATGGGCGCGACCGACATCGAGCGCCAGAAGATCAATGTATACCGGATGAAATTGCTCGGCGCGCAGGTCGTGCCGGTGACTTCCGGATCGAAAACCCTGAAGGACGCTCTCAACGAGGCGCTGCGCGACTGGGTCACGAATGTCGCCGACACGTTTTACATCATCGGCACCGTGGCCGGCCCGCATCCGTATCCGATGATGGTGCGCGACTTCAACGCCGTGGTCGGGCGCGAGGCGCGCGCGCAGATGCTGGCCGAGTATGGCCGCCTGCCCGATACGCTGGTCGCCTGCGTCGGCGGCGGCT
>JAFEFD010000577.1 GCA_018240765.1 Pseudomonadota bacterium
GCGACGCTGGAAGGCGTGATTGCGCGCAGTCCGACGCACCCCGGTGCGAATCATTACTACATCCACGCCGTCGAAGCATCGCCGCACCCCGAAAAGGCCCTGGCGGAAGCCGATCGTCTGGCCGCCCTGATGCCCGGTGCGGGGCATATCGCGCACATGCCGGCGCACATCTACCAGCGCGTCGGGCGCTACGCCGACGCCAGCGCGGCGAACATCGCCGGTGCGCGCGCCGACGCCGCCTATGTCGACAAGGCCAAGCCGCCCGGCTGGATGTATTACAGCGGCATGTATTTCACCCACAACTACCAGTTCCTCGGCTACTCCGAATCGATGCGTGGTCGCTCGGCGGCAGCATTGCAGGCGATGCACGAGATGCGGTCGCGCCTGACCGACGAATCCCTGCACATGGGCGCCGGTCTGGACTGGTACGCAGCCGAGCCATGGTTCGTGATGCAGCGCTTCGGCCGCTGGCAGGACATCCTCGCCGCACCGGCACCGGATCCGAAATTGTTCGGCCTTGCGGCGGCGTACCGCTACGCGCGCAGCGCTGCCTTCGCCGCCACGGGCCAGGTCGATGCCGCGATCGCGGAGAAGGCCGAACTCGATGCGATCGCCCTTGCCACGCCCGTCGATGCACCGGCCGGGCTGAACAAGGCCCATGACCTGATCGCCGTCGCCTCGGCCATCGCTACGGCGCACATCGCCAGCGCGCAGGGCCGGCACGTCGACGCCATCGCCGCGTTGCGCGAGGCCGTTGCAAAGGAAGACAAGCTCGACTACGACGAACCGGCCGACTGGTTCATCCCCGTGCGCCACCTGCTCGGCGCGGAACTGCTCGGTGAACGCAGGGCGAAGGAGGCCGAACAGGTCTACCGCGAGGACTTGCAGCGGCATCCGGAGAACGGCTGGGCGCTGTATGGCCTGGCGCAATCGCTCAAGGCGCAGCGCAAGTCCAGGCAGGCCGCCGCGGTCGAACGGCGATTTACGCAGGCCTGGAAGGATGCCGACGTCGTGCTGACCTCATCCTACGCTTCGTCCCCGCGCCCGGGCAATTCCACCCCGGACTCGTGATGGCGACTGCGTGATCGCGCCGTCAGCTTTCTTCCGATCCGCCCGGGGTGATGGCCTCGGGTTTTTTCTCGCGCAGGTGCGTGGCGAGGTTGTAGACCGAGACGAAGGCCGGAAACAGGTTCGAGAGCACACCGACCGAATCGTTCTTGCCGAACGTGAAATAGGAAAGCAGCAACACGCTTCCGCTGATCGACAGCCACCAAAATGCCTGCGGCATGACCACGCGGCGCAATTTTTTGGTCGCGTACAACTGCACGAACCAGCGTGCGGTGAACAGGAAGACGCCGACATAGCCGATCAGCTTCCACGGCGTGATCACGACGTGGTTGAAATGGAAAAGGACTTCGTTCATGCGTTTCTCCGCATGTTTGGATGAATGCGGCGCCGGATTCAGGTTCTGGCAGCAAGCCACTCATGGATTGCGCTCGGCACTTCGCGCTGCGCGCGGCCCGAAACGTAAATGCCTATGTGGCCGCCCTTGAACGCGAGTTCGGTGTAATCCTTCGTGCCCGCCAGTTGCTTGAGCGGACGCGACGCCGACGGCGGCACGAGGTGATCCTGCTCGGCGAAGATGTTCAGCACCGGCATGGTGACGTTTTTCAGGCTCACTTCCTTGTCGCCGATCATGAGGCCGCCGTTGACGAGTTTGTTGGCCTGGTAGAAATCCTTGATGAACTGGCGAAACGCCTCGCCAACCTGGTCGGGACTGTCGAAAATCCATTTTTCCATGCGCAGGAAATTTTCCAGTTCCAGCTTGTTGTCGAGGATATCGACGAGTCCGACATACTTCTGCTGGAACAGGCGCACGGGCTTGAGCGTAAGGTAGCACCAGTTCATCAGGTCCGCCGGCACATTGCCGAGCGTATCCACGAACAGGTCCACGTCCATGCCGCGCGTCCAGTGCGAGAGCATGTTGTCCGGCGTGTGGAAATCCACCGGCGTGACCATGGTGATCAAGTTGCGGATCTTCTCGCGATGCGTCGATGCGTAGCACAGGCTGAACGCGCCGCCCTGGCAGATGCCGAGCAGGTTGATCTTTTCCACCTTGCAGCGCTTGGCAACCGCGTCCACGCAGCGGTCGATATAGCCGTTGATGTAATCGTCGAGGGTCAGGTACTTGTCGGACTGATCGGGGTAACCCCAATCGATGAGATAGACATCTTCGCCCATCGCGAGCAGGTTCTTGACCAGCGATCGGTCGTCCTGCAAATCGACCATGTACGGGCGATTGACCAACGCATAGGCGATCAGCAGCGGAACCTTCGCCGTGGGTTTGTTCGCGCCCTTGAAGCGGTACAGGACGAGCTTGTCCTCGCGGTAGATTTCTTCCTTGTCGGTCGCGCCGTAATGCACTTCGTCCAACGCGCGCAGGGTCGTGAAACCGGCGGCAATGCGCTGGTTGAACTTCACGACCTCGTCCATGGCTTTTTGCGGATCGATGCGGACAGGATTCATGCGCGACTCCCGGGCTTGGTCTTCATGGCCGCGAGCGCGTCAATGAAGCTGCCGGCGTCCTTGCGCGAGGCACTGCGCGGCTTGGCGACTGCGGCCGCGCGCTTGCGCACGGGTGCGGCTGCGGGTTTCGCCTTCGTGGCGGCCGGTTTTGTCTTCGTGGTGGCGGCCGGTTGCGGTACTCGCGCATGCACCGCTTCGCGCAAGGCTTTCACCTCGGCGCGCAGCGCGGCGATTTCCGCATTCGCGCTCGCGCCATCCGTCGCGCGCAATGCACGGCGAAGGTCGTGCATGCGCTTGTGCACGCTGTTCAATTCGCTGCGCGTGGGCATGCCAAGGTCGGTATTGATGCGCTCGACTTCCGCCTGCACCTGCGCGCGCACGCGCATCTGCGCGTTGACGACCTCGCCATATACGGCGCGGAATTCGTCCGACAGCGCGATTTCCGCATACGCATCCTCCGCGGCGTCGACCCACAGGTCGTACAAGGCACGCGGTGTCTCAATCTGGCGCCCGGGTTCCTCGCGCTCGGCAAGCTTGTTCTGGAACACGTCGAAACTGCGCTGGCTCGCCTTCAGGATCAGGGCATTGTATTTCTTGACTGCGTCCTGGAATTCGACGAACGCCGCCGCCGTCTTCTGGAAATGTTCCTGGTGTTCTCGCGCATAGCCGAAGGCCGGCGCGTTGAGCCAGGACATGCCTTCGGATTTCGCCTGCTGCAGGAATGGCGCGAAGCTCGCCGAAAGCTGGTCGAATCCCTGCGCACCGGGACCGCCGATGTCGCGCAGCATCTTCGCCAGCGGATTGCCCTGCAATAGCGCATCCATTCCGGGAAGATCGAAACCCTGGCGCAACGCATCCGTCCACAGTTTCGGACCTGCGCCAGACGGCTGTCCCGCGGCTGCGCCGATCATCGCTTGCATCAGCGCGGTGTAGCTCTTGGCGCCGTTGAGCATGCGCTCGAGCGTTTCGTTCTGTTTGCCGGAATCGGCGAACATGCGCGACCATTGCGCCATGCCTTCGTGCCAGGGCGCCGCCGGATCCGGCGTCGTCGCTCCGGCAGCGTTGCGCGTCGCGTCCTGCCATGCGCTCCAATACTGTTTCTGCAACGCCTGCCAGTCCTTCTGCCAATCCTGGTTCGGTTTGGTGTCGCTCATGCGCAATCTCCGCGGATACGTGGAATTTTAGCACGCCTTGCTGCATTGCAAAAAATACTGCGGAACGCGTGCGCCAACAGATAAACTTCCACGCTCGCTCCCAATCGGCAGACAGCCCCGTGCTCGAACAACTTCGTCTGGAGGACTTCCTGCCTTATCTCGGACGGTCCATCGATGTCGCCGCGCATGGCCGCCGCGCCGGACTCGAACTCGCCACTGCGGAGTTGCTGCGGTCGCCCTCGCCGCGCGCAACGCCATCGTTCCACCTGATCTTGCGCTCGGCCGAAAACTGGCAAATACCCCAGGGGATGTTCACCTTGAACCTGCCCGGACGCGAACCGATCGAATTGTTCGCCGTGCCGATCGGGCCCGACGGCAAGGGGTTGTGCTACGAAATCGTATTCAACTAGATGCGTCGACCGGATCCCAGCCGAGGAAGTCATACACGCCGCGATGCTCGATCAACTGGAAACCCAGTCGGCGGTAGAGCCGTTGTGCCGGATTGTCCGACTCGACATGCAGTGTCACCGTGGAACCGGTGGCCCGCGCTTCGTCGAGGATCTCGTTGAGCAGTCTCGTACCGATGCCGCGATTGCGCCGATCCGGCATTAGCGCGATGTCCATGATGCGGATTTCAGCCGGCGCACGGTACAGGTAAACGCGTCCGATCGGGTCAGCCCCGTCCTCGATGACGAGTAGGTCGGCACCCGGATAACTGGCCAGGTAGTGACGGTGTTGCAGGGCCGCCTGCTCGGCGAGGAACGTATCCTTCGCGTCCTGTGGCCATGGCACCGGTGCCAATTCGGCGGCGCGCACCTGCGCATAGAGTGCATACACGAACACCAGGTCCGCTTCTGCAACGCGGTGGAAGCGCAGCGCATCGTCCCGCGGCGCGCCAGCGAACGCGCGTACCGACGTCACGCCTTGACGCTGGTGCCGCCGAGCGGCCTCACCGAGAACAGCGCGTAGGGAAGGGCGACCGGCGCGGACGATCCGCGCTCGACGAGGCGCATGGCCACGCCATCGGTAAAGGAATCTTCAAGACCCAGAGAGCTCCAGGCCGGCATGCGCTGCGCCTGCGGCACCACGATCAGCGCGTAGATGCCGCTGCGCGCCGGAACCTGGCTCACTGCCGTGCCTGCGCCCAGTGCAACTGTCAACGGCAGCGGCTTGCCCGAATTGGCCGCCCAGCGGATTGCACTCGGGGGCGAGCATTGCAACTGGTTCTGCGTTATCCACGCCTGCCAGAAACAGTGCTCGGCATTGGCGCCGTAATGGGCGCCGATCGCGAGCGGCTGGTCGGTCGCCGCCCCGACCACGCGCAACACGTAATTGCCGCGGATCGGAGCCACGGACAGCGCGTCGCCGAGGCTTGCGTCGGTCAACGACCCGCTCGCCGGGATGTTGCAGTAACCCATGGCGATCGACGGCAGCGGTGCCTTCCTCACCGAACTCCCGGCCGCAAGTGCCGGCAACCCCGGCAAGAACGCCAATCCCGCGCCTGCGGCCGCGGCCACGAGTAGCTTGCGCCGCGACAGCATGGCCGTCTCATCGGCGTCGCGTTCCGGCAATCGTTTCATAGGAGCCCCCTTGTTTGGGCAGAGATGGTAAGCAATTGGCGCGCCGTCCTCGCAACGATCCGTTCAGGTGCGCGGCGGGTAGACGCCTTGCAGCGCGATGCAGAAGTTCAGCGTCAGGTACGGTTGCATGTTGTTGTGCGGCTGGTCGCCGCCAGCCGGAGCGATCGCATTGCCCGACATGGCAACCAGGCCGGCGTTACCCGGCTGATACAGATTCGTCCCGACAGATCTGGCAAATGCCTCGCCCACGGGTTGGGGATCCTCTCCCGGTTGACTCGATGCCATCAGCGCATGCGTGTGGCCGGGAATCTCCGATTCGAGCAACGTTACCGTTTCGCTTCCACCGGTTTCGCCGAGATCGTGCAGTGACAGGCCCGGACCTTGCCCGGGATGCATGGGCGTATTGCCCTGCATGTTCGGCAGCGCGAAGTTCGATTTGCCATCGCCGCCATAGGTCGTGCCGAGCAGCGAAAACAAGGCCGTGTTCTGCGACAGCGGCAGTATCTGCCCATTGCAGAACGCCCAACCCGTGGGAGCAAAATTGAACGGGAAGATACGGATTTCGGCGACAAATGGGTCGGCCATGTCGGTTACCTCAGGTCTGGCTCGGGAATATCCCGAATAACGAAATGATGAAATCCACACACAGGTACGGCTGCATATTGTTGTGCGGTTGGCTGCCACCCACGCTCGAAACCGACTGCGCATTGAGCGCAGTGTTTGCAGGCGCCTGAATGTATGGCGTGTAGTTCGGTGTCGTGGCCGCAACATTTCCCACCGCCTTCGTCGCCGTAGCATTGTTGTTGCTCGCCAGAAACGCATGGCTATGCGCGGGGATCTGCGACATCGCCAAAGTAACGGACTCGACACCGCCGATTTCCGCCAATACGAAGCTCGAACCCATGTGCAACGGGATTCGCCCCCTCAGGTCCGGCAACCCGAATGTCGATTGACCGTCGCCACCATATGTAGTGCCGATGAGATTGAACAAGGTTTCGTTTTCCGAAATCGGCAACAACTGCCCCTCGCAAAACATCCACCCGGCAGGCGCAAAATTGCCCGCGAACATGCGAATTTCACCGACGTATGGTTGCGCCATGGCCTTGCCTCAATTCTGCGACGGGAAAATGCCCTGCAGTGCAATGCAAAAGTTCAGGGTCAGAAACGGCTGCATGTTCAGATGGGCTTGACTCCCGCCGACATTGCCGATGGTCGATGGAATCATCGCTCCCAACGCGGCTGCAGGCGTATAGGTCTGCGAGAGCGGGCTTGCGAGAAAATTGCCCGTCGGTATGGCTACGTTGCTGCTGTCCGATACCGGCGATGCGCTGGCCACGTGCACATGCGTCGGCAACTCGCTGATCGACAACGTATGTCCCTGCTCTCCACCCCGCTCGCCGAGAGAATGACCACTGCCCATATGGATCGGTGTGCGCCCCTGAAGATCGGGTAGCCCGAAATTCGTCTGACCATTGCCGCCATATGTGGTGCCGAGTAGCGAGAACAAAGCCTGGTTCTGATTGATCGGCAGCAACTGCCCGTTGCACAGCGCCCAACCTTTCGGCGGGAAGCCGAAGCTCATGATACGAATTTCCGAAAGGAATGGATCAGCCATTTCGTCGCTCCCGAATCGGTCGGACTAACGTTGTTTGACTCTTGCTGACGAATCCGTCGTGCGCCATGGACTTCACGGCGTAATCCCACAGCTTGCATTCGCCACACCCGTGATGGTCCCTATCGTTGCACCCACTGTCGTCGCTCCGGGATTCTGCGAAATCACATAGTTGCGTACCGTTGGATCAACCTGTGGACCGGCGGCAAGCCCCTCCAGATTGAACGTCGCGGTATTCGCCTGGCGCACCTGCATACCGAAGAAACCCGGGCCGCCCGAATCTGTCGTGTTGCCGCTTACTTGTGCGCAAATCGAACTGGTATTGCGCGCCTGCAGACGTATCGAGTCGAGCCCGGTGCCGCCGGCAGCCACATTGGCGGTATTGCCGGTTACAGCAATCTTGAGCGTGCCGCCGGTGCCGGTCGAACCCGAAGCCTCGCCGAGAATCGGATAGGCATTGTCCACCTTGCTGACGTTGTTACCGGCAACATTGACGTTCATTGTGCCGAAACCGACGACCGAGGAACCCGAATTGAACAAGCGGATTCCATACTGATTCCCGCCGACGCCCGTGCCTATGACGGTGTTGTTTTTCACGTCGCCGGTAGCCGTTCCGGGACCACCGCTACTGAACACATTGATCAGCGTGCTGATCATTCCAGACACCGTGTTTCCCGTGATATTGAAGACGAGCGTGGACGTTACTGCACGCGAAACCTCGATGCCCTGATTACCCTGATTCGGAGCGCCAGCGGTAATGGTGTTGTTGAGGAACGAGGCATTGACCGTTGACGCATCGCCGGAGTCCGCACGCAGCGCAATCGTCCGGTTGCCGTGGAAGATCGAATTTTGCACGGTGCCGGTCAGATTGCCCGTCGAGTTCGTCTGCAGGAACAACCCCTGGTTGCCGGCACCGACCGGATTGGAGTCGTTGTCGATGATCGTGCAGTTGCTGAAGGTGATGGTGCCGGTGGTGCTGGTGTTGTGGATGCGGACATTGTCTTCCTTCGAACCACTCACCTCCGCGCGCGTCACCTGTGCCGCACTGTCGGTCAAGTCGTTGATCAGGATGCCGGCCTGTTCGCCTGGGGCATTCGTGTTGTTCTGAATCAACAGATCGGACGCGCTGAAGCCGGCAACCGTCATTCCCTTGATGCCGCTGTTGGCGTTGTTCTTGATCCACATCAGCGCGAGAGTCGCTTTCGCGCTGGTGAGCGATACTCCGTCCGCCGTCGAATTCTGGATCGTACCGCCGCTGCACGTTGTGGTACCCGTCTTGCACGTATTGGTCGAAGCATCGCCTGTGACGATGAGTCGCCCGGCACCGGTGTTGTTCAGCACGATTCCGCTTCCGGCACCATTCGAACTGATGCTGCGGAATGTCAGATTGCTCGCACCGATGGTGGTATTGGCCACGTTCAATGCGGTGCCGGTCGTCGATGACAACGTGTTCGGGACGGAGCCCGCGGTCGCATTGACCGTGCCGCCGCCGGTGGCCGCGAACGCGCTGCCCGTTGTCGTCACCACGGTCAGGTTGCTGAAGTTCAGCGTGCCGAGGTTCGCCGTCAGGTTCACGCCATTGCCGGAGGTGTTGTTCACGGCGATGTCGTGGATGTTGCTGGTGCCCGATCCGGCGACATTGCCGAGGATCGCGGAACCCGCCGTGTTCGTGATCGCAAGGTATTCAACCAGATTGCCACCGCCCAGCGTGATCACGCTGGCGTTGTTCGTCAGCGATGGCGTGGTGCCGGGATTGATCGTCGCCAGCGCCACGCTTTCGGGCGCCAGCGTGATATTCGCATCGCCGATCGCGGTCGCCAGGCTCGAGGTCGGCCCGTTGCCGACGAGGATCTGATTCGCGTTGAGCGAAATTGTCGCGTTCGGATTGGTGTAATTGCCGCTCTGGACGAAGACGAGGTCCTTCCCAGTCGGCGCGGCCAGTCCGTCTGCGAACGACAGCGCACAGGGCGTCGGCGTCACCGGCTTGCAATTGCCGCTCGCGCCACTGGCGACGACGATGATGCGATCGCTCACGGTCAACGTCACCGTTCCCGTCGAGGTCGTGCTCAAATCGTTGCCGATGACGTACTTGAACGTATCCGTGCCCGTGAAATTCGCCGGCGGATCGTAGTTGTAGGTGCCGGCGGCAATGAGCGTGACCAAGCCGCCCTGCGCAGTCCCGGTCGAACTGCCGAGCGTGGTTTGTTCGTTGCCATTCACGCCATAGCTCTTGATCGCGATACTGGTACCCGCGTCATTGCTCAAAACGCTGGTTCCCGCCGCAATTGCGACGTTGCCCGTCACGGCATGGCTGTCATTCGTCGCGCTCGCCGGAATCTCGACCGTGGTGGACTGCTGTACCTGCGGCGCCGGGTTCCAGTTCGTGTCTCCGCCCTGATCGATCTTGATCGTACAAGCCCCCGCGCCCGGTCCGAATGTGACCAAAGTGCCCGCATTGGAACAGGCACCGGCAGTGGTGACGGTCACGGCAAGCCCGGAAGTCGCGGTCGCCACGACGGTATAGGTGTGCGGCGTACCCGACGCCGTCGCCGAGCCGAACGCCAGTGCCGTCGAGGTCGCGTTGATCGTCTGGTCGCCCTTGGCCACCGGGAAGCTCTGCTGCACCTGCGGCGCCGGGTTATAGGCCGCATTGCCCGCCTGGTCGGCGTCGATGGTGCACGTGCCGGCACCGACAAACGTCACGACGTTCGTCGCCACCGTGCACACGCCCGGCGTCGCGCTGGAAAACGTCACGGTCAATCCGGAACTGGCTGTCGCGCTCACCGTGTACGTCGCCCCGCCGTTCTTGGCGGTTGCAGGCGCGGGCGAGGTAAACGTGATCGTCTGGTCGTTCCGGCTGACGGTGAACGTCTGCTGCGCTTGCGGCGCGGCGTTGTAGTTCGCATTGCCGGCTTGATCGGCGTTCACGATGCAGGTGCCGGCGCCGACGAAGGTCACCGTCGACCCCGACACGGTGCAAACGGCCGGCGCGCCGGCGCTGAACGTAACCGCCAGGCCGGAACTTGCCGTTGCGCTAACCGTGTAACCGCCGTTGACGAACGCCGGATTGGGCGGCGTGGAGGCAAAGGAGATCGTTTGATCGGCCTTCGCCACGGCAAACGATTGCTGTGCCTGCGGCGCGGCATTGTAGTTGGCGTTGCCAGCCTGGTTCGCGTCGATCACGCAGGTGCCGGCGCCGATGAACGACACTGTCGAACCGGAGAGCGAACACACGCCCGCCGAACTCGCGTCGATCGCAAGCGTCACCGTCAATCCCGAACTCGCCGTCGCGGTCACCGTATACGTCGGACCGCCCACCGCGGCGCCCGCCGGCGCGGTCGAGGTGAACGTGATGGTCTGGTCGCCCTTCGCCACGGCAAACGACTGTTGCACTTGCGGCGCAGCGGTGTAATTGGCGTCGCCGGCCTGATTCGCGTCGATCACGCAGGTGCCGACGCCGATGAACGACACGGTCGACCCCGCGAGCGAGCACACGCTCGTTGCGCTGGCGTCGATCGTGAGCGCCACGGCCAGACCCGAACTCGCCGTAACCGTAACAGTGTACGTCGGGCCACCCACCGCGGCGCCTGCGGGCGCCGTCGAAGTGAATGTGATCGTCTGGCTGGCCTGGTTGACGACCTGGTTGACGACACTGCTCGTGCTCGGCCCGAAATTCACGTCGCCTGCGTACTGCGCGGAGATCGGATGCGTCGCGACCGAAAGCGTGCCGGTCGCGAATGTCGCCACGCCGCTGCCGTTCAGCGTGCCTGACCCGATATTGGTCGCGCCGTCCAGAAAGTTGACGGTTCCCGTCGGCGTACCGGACCCCGGCGGCGCGGGCGTCACCGTCGCCGTGAAAGTGACCGTCTGCGCGAACACCGACGGGTTGATGTCCACGGCCAGAGCCGTCTGGCTCGGTGCATTCGCCACCGTCAGCGTGAACGCCTGCGTCGCATCCGGCGGAATGCCATTGGCCGCCGTCAGCGTGCAGGAGTACGTGTTGGCGGTGCCCGGTCCGGGCGTGCCCGCCAGCGTGCCAGTGCCATTGCCGTTGTCCACGAAGTTCACGCCCGTCGGCAACGTGCACCCGCTCAACGTAAGTGCGGCCGAGGGCACGCCGATCGACGTTATCGCGAATGTACCGGCCTGGCCAACGATGAACGTAGCCGCGTTCGCGCTGGTGATCTGTGGCGCCTGCGTTTGCAGGTCCGTTACGTCGATTCGAAAGTAAATCGTATTCGTATTGACCGCCACGAATCCTGCGCGCAGATCGATGTCCGGCGAGCCGTTCGTCGGATCTCCCGCCGGATCGGTCGCGACCGGCGCTATTCCGGTCCAGTTGAATGCGGCCGCCAGCGCAACTCCGCACATTGCAACCATGCTCAACGCCACGACGCGCCGATACCACCGCGTTCGACCGAACCGGTGTGCAACCCCGATGACCAGCAACGCCAGCAGCGCCAGCGCGCCGGCACCCAATGCGGGCGTGGGCACGGTGATGCCGAAAATGATCGGTCCACCGTTGGCCCTCGTGAACATCACGTCCGAGCCGGTCGGGCTTTCCGCGGTGAACCCAAACGCCAGCGTCTGCCCGCCGCCGGTAAGGATGCCGGCTCCCGGAATGGAAAACTCGACCGAGTCCGAGCCGGATACGCCAGAATTCAGATCCACCGAGCCGCCGCCGATGCTCGTCCCGGCGCCGAAAGTGCCGCCCGAGCACTGTGCCGCTGTCACGCCGGTTACTGTCGGCGCGGCGCCCGGAGTCAGGGTCGCCTGGATGCGCAAATCCGCGCCGACAAGCGTTCCGCCCGGCAAGGAGATGGTGCAGCCGGTCGCCGCATTGTTGTCGGAATTGATATAGGCAGAGTATGTGTTTTGCGCCGATGCAGAACCGACAGCCAAGAACACCAGCGCGCCAAGCGCAGCGACCAGAAATTTCATGACCCCACTCCCCAGACGACATTACATCCGCGCCGCTAGCTTACACCTTTGTGCGCGAAAGTCTCCAGACGCCTGGCGCTTTTCGGCGCACATCCCACGCAAATACACTCGGCAACAAAAAAAGCGCCCGGAGGCGCTTTTTCGTTCGCACATGGATGGCGTTAAGCCATTACGCCGCGGGCGCTTCTTCCGTCACCGCCTTCATCGACAGGCGGATGCGGCCCTGCTTGTCCACTTCGAGCACCTTGACCTTGACGATGTCGCCTTCCTTGAGCTTGTCGGAAACCTTCTCGACGCGCTCGTTGGAAATCTGCGACACGTGCACGAGGCCGTCCTTGCCCGGCATGATCGTGACGAACGCGCCGAAATCCATGAGCTTGGCGACCTTGCCTTCGTAGATGCGGCCCGGCTCGACGTCGGAGACGATCTGTTCGATGCGCTTCTTCGCTGCGTCGCCCGCTTCGCGGTTGACCGAGGCGATGACCACGGTGCCGTCGTCGTTGATGTCGATCGTCGCGCCGGTTTCTTCGGTGATCGAGCGGATCGTGGTGCCGCCCTTGCCGATGACTTCGCGGATCTTGTCCGGGTGGATCTTCATCGTGATCAGGCGCGGTGCGTACTCGCTCATCTCGGTGCGCGAGCTGGTGATGACCTTGCCCATCTCGCCGAGGATGTGCAGGCGGCCTTGCCTGGCCTGCGCCAGCGCGACCTTCATGATTTCCTCGGTGATGCCGTCGATCTTGATGTCCATCTGCAGCGCGCTGATGCCATCCGCGGAACCGGCGACCTTGAAATCCATGTCGCCCAGGTGATCCTCGTCGCCGAGGATGTCGCTGAGCACGACGAACTTGTCGCCTTCCTTCACCAGCCCCATCGCGATGCCGGCGACCGGCGCCTTGAGCGGCACGCCGGCATCCATCATGGCGAGCGAAGAACCGCACACGGAAGCCATGGACGAGGAGCCGTTCGATTCGGTGATTTCCGAGACGACGCGCACCACGTACGGGAATGCTTCCATCGACGGCTTGACCGCCTGCACGCCGCGCTTGGCGAGGCGGCCGTGGCCGATCTCGCGGCGCTTGGGCGCGCCGAAGCGGCCGGCTTCGCCGACCGAGAACGGCGGGAAGTTGTAGTGGAACAGGAACGGATCCTTCGACTCGCCTTCCGGTGCGTCAATGATCTGCGCATCGCGCGCGGTGCCGAGCGTGACCGTGACCAGCGCCTGGGTCTCGCCGCGCGTGAACAGCGCCGAGCCGTGCGTACGCGGCAACACGCCCACACGCACCGTGATCGGACGGATGCCATCGAGCGCGCGGCCATCGATGCGCACTTTCGTGTCGAGCACCGAATCGCGCAGCGTGCGGTATTCGAGTTCGCCAAATTCCTTGGCCAGATCGGCCGCTGCCCACTTGTTCGCTTCGGCCTGGCCGGCGAGCGCGGTCATGGTGTCGGCCTTGATCGCGGAAATGGCGTCGCGGCGTTGCAACTTGTCGCGCACCTTGAACGCCTCGGCGAGCTTGTTGCCGACAGCACCCTTGATCGCGCCGATCAGCGCATCGTTCTTGGCTGGCGCGGTCCACGCCGACGGTTTGGTGCCGGCTTCGATCGTGAGCTCGTTGATCGCGTTGATGACGATCTGCAGGGACTTGTGGCCAAACGTGACCGCGCCGAGCATGACGTCTTCCGACAACAGCTTGGCTTCAGATTCGACCATCAGCACCGCGTTGGCGGTGCCGGCGACGACGAGATCGAGGTCTGAGGTCTGCAATTCGGTCTTGGTCGGATTGAGGATGTACTTGCCGTTCGCATAACCCACACGCGCGGCACCGATCGGCCCCTTGAACGGGATGCCGGCCAGCGACAGCGCGGCGGACGCGCCGATCATCGCCGGGATGTCGCCGTCCACTTCGGGATTGAGCGACACGACCTGCGCAATGACCTGCACTTCGTTCTTGTACTCTTCCGGAAACAGCGGACGCACCGGGCGGTCGATCAGGCGCGAGGTCAGCGTCTCCTTCTCGGTCGGACGCCCTTCGCGCTTGAAGAAGCCGCCGGGAATGCGGCCTGCCGAGTAGAATTTCTCGACGTAGTCGACGGTGAGCGGGAAAAAGTCCTGGCCTTCCTTCGCCTTGGCGTTAGCGACCGCGGTGACGAGGACGACGGTGCCGTCGACCGACACCATCACGGCGCCGGATGCCTGGCGGGCGATTTCGCCCGTTTCCAGCGTGACCTGGTGATTTCCGTACTGGAACGATTTGCTGATCTTTGCCATGGTCTGTTTGCCTTCGGTTTTTTTGCGTCACTTCGGCCCATGCCGAAGCGCTGATTCGTCATTCCGGCAAAAAGCCGGAATCCAATTTGATTTTGCGGTTTCGCACTACTTACAAAACGAATCCCCGCCGAAGCGGGGATCGTGTTACGGCAGTTAGCGGCGCAGGCCCAGGCGCTCGATCAGGGTCTGATAACGGCTGGCGTCCGACTTTTTCAGATAGGCCAGCAGGCTGCGGCGCTGGTTGACCATCTTGAGCAGGCCGCGGCGCGAGTGGTGATCCTTGTCGTGCTCGGCGAAGTGCTTGGAAAGATGTTCGATGCGTGCGGAGAGCAGCGCGACCTGGACTTCCGGCGAGCCGGTGTCGTTGGGAGCGCGACGGTAATCGGCAATGACCTTGCCGGTTTGTTCGGTGGAAAGCGACATGATTGGCTACCTTTGCTGTTGCGTACGGCGCGGATCAGCCGGTCCGATGGACGAGCGCGATCTGCGTCAGGGTTCGGGACGAGTCCCGGGATTAAAAAAGCCGCTTATTGTAACCCGAATTTCCAGCGTGCGGGAACCCAGTCATTCCGGAATGGCAAAGCCGCGAACAACAGCGACGGCTCCACCCGGATCAATTCGGACCAATGCAACGAGACGCCCCTGCCCGTCCAGCGCCCTGCACATCGGTGTGGCGGCCTGGCCAAGTGCTGCAATTCGCTGGCCGTGACGCAGGCGCTGGGCGTCGGCATCGCACAGGGTCAAGGCCGGCAAGCCGCCCACTCCGGCTTCCAGTGGCAGCAACAGCCGATCCAGCCCCGCCGTTCCGCCTTCTGCGGCGATTCGTTCGAGTGCTTCGAGCCTATACATGACGGGATCGCGAAACGGTTCGACCCACAGCCGTCGCAACGCGGTCAGGTGCGCCCCGCAACCCAGGCGCTCGCCGAGCTCGCGCGCGAGACTGCGCACATAGGTACCCGAGCCGCACTCCACGTGCAGGTCGAGAATGTCGCCGTCGCGGCGTTCGAGTTCCAGTTTGTGGACTTCGACTTCGCGTGGCGGCACGACAACGTCTTCGCCGCGCCGTGCGCGCTTGTACAGTGGCACGCCGCCCTGCTTGATCGCCGAATACGCCGGTGGAATCTGCACGATGCGTCCGCGCAGACCCGCGAGTGCGGCTTCGATCGCCGCATCGTCGATTTGAGGAACCGGTCGCGTCTGGACGATTTCGCCTTCCGCATCGTCAGTCGTCGTGGTCGCGCCAAGCCGGCAGCGCGCCGCATAGGCCTTGCGCGAACCGAGAAGGTAACCGGCGATTTTCGTGGCCTCGCCGAAGCAGATCGGCAGCAGGCCGGTGGCCAGCGGATCGAGGCTGCCGGTGTGTCCGGCCTTGTCGGCGTTGAAAAGACGTTTTGCCAATTGCAACGCGCGGTTGGAGCTTATACCTGCAGGCTTGTCGAGGAGCAGGATGCCGTTGACGGCACGCCGGGCGGGCTTCATTTTTCCCCGCGCAGCAGCGCCTCGATACGTTCGCCGCGATCCACGGAATCGTCGTAGCGGAAGCGCAATTCGGGCACGCGGCGCACGCGCATCATCTTCGACAACTCCATGCGCAACTCCTTCGCCATGGCCTTGAGCGCCTTCATGCCATCGGCTGCCTGTTCCGGCACCAGCGCGGTGACGAATACCGTGGCGCTGTCGAAATCCTTCGTCACTTCGACATCGGAAACGCTCATCGAAGGCAACGCGTGCTCGCGCACCGCGTCATGCACGAGCGTGCCGACGAGACGGCGCAACTCGGCGGAAAGGCGATCGGATCGGGAGAATGAACGCGAAGGCATTACAGGGTCCTCGCGACCTCGATTCGCTCGAAGCACTCGATCTGGTCGCCCGGCTTGACGTCGTTGTACTGCTTGACGCCGATGCCGCATTCGGTGCCGTTGCGCACCTCGTCGACGTTTTCCTTGAAGCGGCGCAGCGATTCGAGTTCGCCCTGGAAGATCACTGTGTTGTCGCGCAGCACGCGGATCGGCTTGTTGCGCTTGACCGTGCCCTCGATGACCATGCAGCCGGCGATCGCGCCGAACTTGGACGAACGGAACACGTCGCGGACCTGGGCGACACCGATGATTTCCTCGCGGATCTCCATGCCGAGCAGGCCGGTCGCGGCTTGCTTCACCTGGTCGATCACGTCGTAGATGATCGAGAAATAACGCAGCTCGATGCCGTTGGTTTCCAGCACCTTGCGTGCGGTCGCGTCGGCGCGCACGTTGAAACCGATGACGATGGCCTTCGAGGCCACCGCGAGCGTGGCATCGGATTCGGTGATGCCGCCGACGCCGGAGGCGATGACGTTGACCTTGACCCGCTCGTTGCCGATCGCGCTCAGCGCGTCGCGCAGCGCTTCGGCAGAACCTTGCACGTCGGTCTTGACGACCAGGTTCAGCACGCGCTGTTCTTCGCCCTGGCCCATCTGCGACATCACGTCTTCCAGGCGCACGGTCTGCTTCATCAGGCGCGATTCGCGCACTTTCGCCGAACGTTCGGCGGCAACCTGCTTGGCCAGGCGCTCGTCCTCGACCACGACGAAATCGTCGCCCGCATTCGGCACGCCGGATAGTCCGAGCAATTGCACCGGAATCGACGGACCCGCGCTTTCCACCGCCTGCCCGCCTTCGTCGAACATCGCGCGCACGCGCCCGTACTCGACGCCGCAGACGAGGAAGTCGCCCTTCTTCAGTGTGCCCTGCTGCACCAGTACGGTGGCGACCGGACCGCGACCCTTGTCGAGGCTGGATTCGACCACGACACCGGTGGCAATGCTGTCCTTGACGGCCTTCAGGTCCATCACCTCGGCCTGCAGCAGGATCGCGTCGAGCAGGTTGTCGACGCCCTGGCCGGTCTTGGCCGACACCGGCACGAATTGCACGTCGCCGCCGAAGTCCTCGGACACGACTTCGTGCTGGATCAGGTCCTGCTTGACGCGATCGGCATTCGCTTCGGGTTTGTCGATCTTGTTCACCGCCACGATCAGCGGCACGTGCGCTGCCTTGGCGTGCTGCACGGCCTCGATCGTCTGCGGCATGACGCCATCGTCCGCAGCGACGACCAGCACCACAATGTCGGTGAGCCTGGCGCCGCGCGCGCGCATTGCGGTGAACGCGGCGTGGCCGGGCGTGTCGAGGAAACTGATCGTGCCCTTGTCCGTCTTCACGTGATACGCGCCGATGTGCTGGGTGATGCCGCCGGCTTCGCCGGAGGCAACCTTGGTGCGACGAATGTAATCGAGCAACGACGTCTTGCCGTGGTCGACGTGGCCCATGATGGTGACCACCGGCGGGCGCGGCTGCCTGTCGCCCTGCACTTCAACCTTGGCGAGCGTGGTTTCAGCGGTGTTTTCCTGCGCCTGCACGGCACTGTGGCCGAATTCCTCGACTACCAGTACTGCGGTGTCGTGATCGATGACCTGGTTGATCGTGGCCATCACGCCCATCTTGAACAGTGCCTTGACCACATCCGCGCCCTTGACCGCCATTTTCGCGGCGAGGTCGGAAACGAGGATCGACTCGCCCACCGGCACTTCGCGCACCATCGGCGCAACCGGCTTGGAAAAGCCGTGCTGTCCGGATGCCGCGCGTCCGGCCTCGACCACGACCTTGCGCGGCTTGCGCTTGACCGCGCCGCGGCGCGCATGGCCCTCGTCGGACAGATGCAGCTCGGCGCCGAAATAGCGGTTGCCGCCATCGCCATCGCCAATCTCGCTGGGCATGCGGTGCGAACCGTGTTTGGGCTTATGCTTGTGCGCAGCGCCCTCGTTGTCGCTGCGTCCGGGGCGGCGCTCTTCGGCCGGTTTCGGCGCATGCGCCTTGCGTGCCGGAGCGGCGCGCTCTTCTTTTGGCGCGGCTTCCGTGCGTGCGGCCTGCGGTTCGCCGGGTTTGGCATCGGCTTGCGCCGCAGCGCGCAGGCGCGCTTCTTCCGCACGCCGGGTTTCCTCGGCGGCGCGCAGCTTGGCTTCTTCTTCGTGGCGGCGCTTGTCCTGCGCCAACAGCGCGGCCTGTTCGGCCTGGTTGCGGGCCTGGGATTCCTGCAATTTCTTCAGCGCGTCCTCGCGCTCGGGGTCGACTTCCTGCGATTCGACCACGGTGCTGCGCTTGACGTAGGTGCGCTTCTGGCGCACTTCCACGGCTACGGTCTTGCCGCGCGCAGCGCCCTGGTTGACGGTCAGTTCACTCACGGTCTTGCGCTTGAGCGTGATCTGGCGCGGCGCCGAATCCTCTTCGGTGGCGGCCTTCTCGCCCTTGCCGTGGGTGCGGCGCAGGAAGCCGAGCAGTTTCACTTTCTGGGTGCTGGATACGACCTGATCGGGGCCGGAGAATTTCATGCCGGCCTCGTCAAGCTGGACCAGCAGCTTGTCCACGCTCATGCCGAGTACGCCGGCGAGTTGCTTGATGGTTACGTCCGACATGATGTTGTGTTCTCCGTGTACGTTTCGCGCAATGCCGTGGCGATCCGGATCAAGCCGCTTGTTCCGCGCGTGCCGCCATGATCAGCTCACCGGCACGCGTCTCGTCCATGCCATCGATTGCGAATTCCATGAATTCGTCAGTGGCCAGATCCGCCAGGTTCTCGCGCGTGGTGACGCCATGTTCGGCCAGCGCGAATGCGGTTTCCTCGTCCATGCCTTCAACGCCGAGCAGATCCTCGGCCGGCTTGTTGTCTTCGATGTCTTCCTCGACGGCGAGCGCATCAGTGAGCAATGCGTCACGGGCGCGCGCACGCAACTCCTCGACGATGTTCTCGTCGAAACCCTCGATCGCCATCAGCTCGCCGGTTGGCACGTAGGCGATTTCCTCGACCGTGGTGAAGCCTTCCTGCACCAGGATGCCGGCGATTTCCGCGTCGACCTCGAGCTTGTCCTGGAACAACTTGCGCGCGGCCTCCTGCTCGGCCTCGGATTTCTGCGCGACCTGGTCCTGGGTCATCACGTTGAGCTGCCAGCCAGTGAGCTTGCTGGCCAGGCGCACGTTCTGGCCGCCACGACCGATTGCCTGCGAGAGTTTGTCCTCGGCCACGGCGATGTCCATCGAGTGCTTGTCCTCGTCCATGATGATCGACTGCACTTCGGCCGGCGCCATCGCATTGATCACGAACTGCGCAGGATTGTCGTTCCACAGCACGATGTCGATACGCTCACCATTCAACTCGTTCGACACCGCCTGCACGCGCGAGCCGCGCATGCCGATGCAGGCGCCGATCGGATCGGTGCGGTTGTCATGCGCGAGCACGGCGATCTTGGCGCGGTCGCCCGGATCGCGCGCGGCGCCCTTGATCTCGACCAGGCCCTGGCCGACTT
>JAFEFD010000578.1 GCA_018240765.1 Pseudomonadota bacterium
AGGTCCGGGCCGCTTTCCGGCGTGATGAAACCAAAACCCTTCGCATCGTTAAACCAGTTGACGGTACCGATCTGACGTTCTGCCATGACAAACTCCTGAAACAATGGGAATGACGCCCCCGGAAACATTCCAGGTTGCGACTGTTTTGCTAAGGAATAAGCGTGGATGGCGATGAAGCTAATCGTGAGATTGACCGCATCAGGCCACAATTCACCGTGACCCTGGCAATTACAGCGACGCGAGTGTACCTGAGAACGGCACGCATGGCGAATTCCCGCCCGCGGGGTCAATCGGGGCTTGCCGGCGGGTGGGGGGCGTTTTTCCCCGCCAGCAAACGGCGTAATTCGTCCTTTTCGTCCGCACCCAGCGCGGTATCCTCTTGTTTTTTCAGCAAATCGTCCAGGCGCTGCTGGTGCGTTTGCCGATCGAGCTGGCGGATCGCGTCGACGAACTCCGCGCGCAGCGCGTCGTTATCGCCGGGAAAATCCAGGATTGCGAGTTTGTGCAGTGCGCGCGCTTCCTCGCGGCCTTCGAAATGTTCGAGCAGGATCGCGGTCGACATTGTTGGACGTTCGCGGCACAGCGCGATAAGTTCGGCGAGCAGCCCGATGCCCGGCTGACGCAGCGTCGCGAACAGCCACGGTGGCTGCAAGCTTTCCGCGAAGGCCGGATGCTGCACGAGCAATGCAACGGCGCTGCGCACCAGCGTGCGTTCCTGCGGCCGCGCGGATTTGCGCGGCGTGGCTGCGGGTGCATCGACACGCAGTTTCACGTTCGTGATGCGGTCGAGTTCGCCGAGCATCAGGTCGCGGAATGCGCCGTCGGGAATCTGGGTCAGCAGCGGCCGTGCATGCTCCGCCAGGCGTGCCTTGCCATCGAGGCTGGATAAATTCACATCGGCGCCGAGGTGGGCGAAGAAGAATTCGCTCAGCGGCATCGCGTCCTTCAGGCGCTGCTCGAAACCGGCCTGGCCTTCGCGGCGTATCAGCGAATCCGGGTCTTCGCCATCAGGCAGGAACAGGAAGAACGCCTGGCGTCCGTCGCGCATGCGCGGCAGCACGGACTCGACCGCCTTCCACGCCGCGCCGCGGCCGGCGCGGTCGCCGTCGAAACAGAAATAGACATCGGCACAATTGCGGAACAATAGTTCGGCGTGGTCGCGCGTGGTCGCGGTGCCGAGCGTGGCGACGGCCTGCGTGACGCCGTGCTGGAACAACGCGATCACGTCCATGTAGCCTTCGACCACGATCAGGCGCGGAATCTTGCTGTGCGCCTGGCGCACCTGCCACAGCGCGAACAGCTGCTGGCCCTTGTGGAACAGGGGCGTTTCGGGGGAGTTTAGGTATTTCGCTCCCGAGTCTTCGGTTTTTTCGAGGATGCGGCCACCGAACGCAATGACGCGCCCGCGCCGATCCTGGATCGGGAACATCACGCGGTCGCGGAAACGGTCATAGGGCGTGCCGCGTTCGCCACGTGTGAGCATGCCGCCTTTTTCCAGCAGGGCTATGCGCGGCGCGGATGTGCCCAACGTATTCTTGATCGCATCCCAGCTATCGGGTGCGTAGCCCAATCCGAAGCGTTCGATAATTGAAGCATCAAGTCCGCGCGCATCGAAGTACGCACGCGCCTTGTCGTTCTTGCGCAGTTCTTGCTGGTAGAACTTCGCGCAGGCGTCCAGCACGGTGTACAGATCCGCCGAGTCCTCGACCGGCGCGCGCTTGCCGCCGCCTTCGTAGGGCACCTTCAGGCCGACGCGTGAGGCCAATTCCTCGACCGCATCGGGAAATTCCATGCGATCGTATTCCATCAGGAATTTGATCGCGCTGCCGTGCGCGCCGCAGCCGAAGCAGTGGTAGAACTGCTTGTTCGGGCTCACCGTGAACGATGGTGAACGCTCGTCGTGGAACGGACAGCGCGCGGTCCAGTCGCGCCCGGCCTTCTTCAGCGGCACGCGTTGCTCGATCACCTCGACGATGTCGACGCGGGCGAGCAGGTCGTCGATGAATTTTTCGGGGATGCGGCCAGCCATGGGGATCTCGGCGCAACTGCCGCCACTCAATCTTCTTCCGGCACCAGCCACCACAGGATCAGGTAGATCAGCGTGCCGGGAAACGCGGCGGACAAGATCGACAACAGCACATAGCCGATGCGCACATAGGTCGGGTCAAGGCCGAAATGCTCGGCCAGGCCGCCGCAGACGCCGGCGATCTTGCGGTCGCTGCGCGAGCGGCGCAGGGGTTTTTGATCGGTCATTGGCAGATCTCCGGCGTAGCAGGCCGCCAGTTTACGCGGTGGGTCATCCCAGTGCTGCCAGCTTGGCCTTGACCAGTTCCGACAGCTTGCCCATATCGGTGCGTCCGGCGACTTTCGGTTTCACCAGCCCCATCACCTTGCCCATGTCCTTGGGGCCGGCCGCGCCGGATTCGGCGATCGCGGCGGCGATCGCGGCATCGACTTCCGCCGGCGTCATCTGCGCAGGCAGATAGGCCTGGATCACGGCGACTTCCGCTTTCTCCTTGTCGGCCAGATCGTTGCGATTGGCGGCTTCGAACTGCGTGATCGAATCGCGCCGCTGCTTGAGCATCTTCTCCAGCACCGACAACACTTGCGCATCGTCGAGTTGGATTCGCTCATCGACTTCGCGCTGCTTGATCGCCGCATTGATCAGGCGAATCGTGCCGAGGCGATCCTTGTCGCCGCCCTTCATCGCGGCCTTCATGTCGTCGGTGAGTTTGATTTTGAGGCTCATGACATTTATCCCGTTCCAAAAACACAAAAACCGGCGCCGCTTGCGCAACGCCGGTCCGTGAAATCACGTAAACGCAAGCTTCAGTACAAACGCTTGCGCTTGGTCACGTCGCGCGACACGCGGCGCAGATGGCGCTTCACCGCGGCGGCGGCCTTGCGCTTGCGTTCCTGCGTCGGCTTTTCGTAGAACTCGCGCTTGCGTGTTTCGGCCAGCACGCCGGCCTTCTCGCAGGTGCGCTTGAAGCGGCGCAGCGCGAACTCGAAAGGCTCGTTCTCGCGAACTTTGACGTTGGGCATGGGGTCTCCGCTGTACACTAATACCCGATCTATCGGGCGAGCCGCATATTTTACCGTGTCGAACCAGAAAATTGCAAAATCGGGTCCTGTGCCGGGCCCAGTACTTGGCATCGAGACCTCCTGCGACGAAACCGGGGTGGCCGTGTTCGATCCGTCCCGTGGCCTGGTCGCGCATACCCTGTACAGCCAGATCAAGATGCACGCCGACTACGGCGGCGTGGTGCCGGAGCTGGCCAGCCGCGACCACGTGCGCAAGCTGCTGCCCCTGATCCGCGAGACCTTGTCCAAGGCCGGCATGACCACACGCGACCTGCGTGGCGTGGCCTACACGGCCGGTCCGGGACTGGTCGGGGCACTGCTGGTCGGCGCTTCCTGCGCGCGCGCGCTGGCCTGGGCGCTGGATGTCCCCGCGATCGGCGTGCACCACATGGAAGGGCATCTCCTCGCGCCACTGCTCGAGCCCGATCCGCCGCAGCCGCCGTTCGTGGCCCTGCTGGTGTCGGGCGGGCATTCGATGTTGATCGAGGTATCCGCCATCGGCCGCTACCGCCTGCTCGGCGACACGCTGGACGATGCCGCCGGCGAGGCCTTCGACAAGACCGCCAAGCTGATGGGGCTGCCCTATCCGGGCGGTCCGGCACTGGCCAAACTGGCCGAATCCGGCACGCCGGGCAAGTTCAGGTTTTCGCGTCCGATGACCGATCGGCCCGGGCTGGATTTCAGTTTCTCGGGATTGAAGACGCAAGTTCTGCTCGCCTATCAGCAGCATGCGGACGAGGCGAACGCCAAGGCCGATATCGCGCGCGGTTTCGAGGATGCCATTGTCGAAACCCTGCTGATCAAATGCCGGCGCGCACTGGAACAGGTCGGCGCGACCCGACTGGTCATTGCCGGTGGTGTCGGCGCGAATCGCAAGCTGCGCGCCAAGCTCGCCGAGGCGGCGCAACGCGATGGCTTCCGTGTGTATTTTCCACGCCTGGAATTCTGCACCGACAACGGCGCAATGATCGCGCTGGCCGGCGCGCTGCGCCTGCAGGCCGGGCTGCACGACGACGCGGCGATCAAGGTCGCGCCGCGCTGGAATCTGGAATCGCTGGCGCCGCTGGAGGCTGCGTGATGGATGTCGTGTTCATCGAAGAGCTGCGCATCGAAACCGTCATCGGCATCTACGATTGGGAACGCAAGATCCGGCAAACCGTGGCGCTGGACCTGGAAATGGCCTTCGACAACCGTAAACCGGCGGCGAGCGACAAGATCGAGGACACACTCGATTACAAGAAGATCGCCAAGCGTCTGATCGCATTCGTGGAAGAATCGCATTTCGAGCTGGTGGAAACTCTGGCCGAACGCTGCGCGCAGATCGTGCGCGAGGAATTCGGCGTGGCGTGGTTGCGGCTGAAATTGTCCAAGCCCGGCGCGGTGACGGGATCGAAGGCGGTAGGCGTGATGATTGAGCGGGGCGGGAAGCCAAACGCATGACCCGTGCCTGGCTCAGCCTCGGCTCGAACCTGGAACCGGAAGCGAATCTGCGCGCGGCGCTGCGCGAACTGCATGGCCGCTTCGGCGACATCATCATTTCGCCGGTGTATCGCTTTCCCGCCGTCGGTTTCGATGGTCCGGATTTCCTCAACCTCGCCGCCGGCATCGACACGGATGTTGGCGTCAGCGTACTCAATGATTGGCTGCACGCGCTTGAGGATCGGCATGGCCGACGCCGCGACGTGCCGCGTTTTTCCAGCCGCACGCTCGATGTCGATATCGTGCTGTTTGGTGATCAGGTCGTGAAGGGGCCGGGTAACCTGGAGATTCCGCGGCCCGAACTGAAATACGCCTTCGTGCTCAAGCCGCTGGCGGATATCGCGGCGGACGCGAAGCATCCCGTTCTGGGCAAGACGATAGGGCAGCTTTGGCACGAATTCCCCAAAGAGAAGGATCACTCCACACGGGTTGCCGACCTTTAAATCGCCAACGCCCGCCCGCCGTCCACCTTCAGGATTTGCCCGGTGCTGAACTTCGCGTCGCGCAGCAGAAACAGTACGGCGGCGGCAACATCCTCAGGTGAACCCGCGCGCTTGAGCGGCGTGCGCGCGACAAGCTCCTTCTGATCCGCATACGCCTTGCCGGATTCCGGCCACAGCACGGCGCCCGGCGCGATGGCATTGACGCGCACCTCCGGCCCGAGTTCCTTGGCCAGCGCCAGCGTCATCATCACCAGCGCGGCCTTGGCCATGCAGTACACCGCATGCCCGGGCAGGGGGCGCTCGGCATAGATGTCCGCCATGTTGACGATGGCGCCGTGCGCGGCTTGCAGATGCGGTGCTGCGGCTTGCACCAGGAAAAACGGTGCGCGCGCATTGCTGGCGAACAATTCTTCCCACTGCGTCGGCGTGACACTTCCCACCGGTGTTGCGTAGAACGCCGAGGCGTTGTTCACCAGCGCGTCGAGCCGGCCGAAGCGGGTGATGCAGGCCTCGACGATGCGCGGCATCACTTCCACATCCGCAAGCTCGGCCTGGATGGCCTGTGCGCTACCGTTGCGCGCCATGTTCAGTTCCGCGCACAACGCATCCATCTCGCCACGCGAATGGCGATAGTGCAGGGCGAGGTCGTAACCCGCGCCGTGCAAGCTGCGTGCGATCTGCGCGCCGACGCGCTTGGCCGCTCCGGTGATCAGGGCGACGGGACGTTGTTGCTCATTCATGGCAGGATTGCACTCCATTTTTTCGCGGAACGCCAGCGTGCGCGTCGATTTGCCCCCGCCCAGTCCCGACGAGCTTGCGCATAGCGAGCGCGTTGCCGCGCTTATCCGCGGCGAGATCTACGCTGCGGGCGGCGCGCTGGATTTCGCGCGCTACATGGAACTGGCCCTGTATGCGCCGGGCCTGGGTTACTACAGCGCGGGCGCGGCCAAGTTCGGAACGGCGGGCGATTTCGTCACCGCGCCGGAACTCGGCTTCGTGTTCGCGCGCTGTCTCGCGCGCGCGATCGCGCCCACGTTGCGCGAGACGCGCGGCGACGTCCTCGAACTCGGCCCCGGTTCGGGCGCGTTGGCGGCAGAGTTGCTCGTCGAACTCGAACGCCTCGATGCCTTGCCCGTGCGCTATCTTCTGCTCGAACGCAGCGCCGACTTGCGCGAACGCCAGCGCACGACGCTGACGCAGCGCTGTGCGCATTTATTCGATCGTTGCGTTTGGCTGGATATGCCACCGGCCGAATCGTGGCGGGGCGCGCTGATCGCGAACGAAGTGGTCGATGCCTTGCCGGTACGCGCATTCGTGTTGCGCGATGGTGAAGTGTTCGCGCGTGCGGTCGGCGTGGATGGCAATGGACGCTTCGTGTGGCGCGAGATTCCCGCCGATGCGGCGTTGCAGGCCGATACTGCGCACTTCGTTCCGGATGAGTCTGCGTTGCCGCATCCCTTCATGTCGGAATATTGTCCGACGCTCGTGCCGTGGCTCGCCGAGGTCACCCGCAATCTGGAACACGGCGCGGCCTGGTTCATCGACTACGGTTATTCACGCCCCGAGTACTATGCGCCGCAGCATGCGAATGGCACCTTGCGCTGCCACTTCCGCCATCGCGCGCACGACGATCCGCTGATCTTGCCAGGACTTCAGGACATCACCGCGCATGTGGATTTCGATGCTCTCGTCGAAGCGGGTAGCGCCGCGGGATTCGAGGCGAGCGTAGAGCGACAGTCGCAATTCCTCATCCGGCATGGACTGGATGAAGTTTTCACCGACACTTACGCGAGCGCGGCGGGCGAGGCCGCTCGTTACGCATTGGCGCAAGAGGTCAAGCGACTGACATTGCCGGGGCAGATGGGGGATGCGTTCCGGGTGGCGATGATACGGCGCTGAGACCAGGTACTGGTTGTCCATACATCCAGGGGCGGTAGTTGCCTGCGACTTTCGGTACCCGTATAGTCGTGCGCTTAGCTGGGGTTCCGCGGCATCGCCGCGAATCGGTCGCAGGTTGCCAGGGCGGCTCGTAGCTCGCACGTCGCGAGAAGTTTTTCCAAGGGGTTTCGCATGTTTCGCAATCGAATGATCTCGAGCGCGCACGCGCTCGTGTTCGCCGTTTTATGCATGCCAGTTTCAATGATGGCGCGCGGGCAAAGCGGCGATCCGTCGCCAGCCGGTCCGGAAATCCAGGGAGAACGCCTCGAAACGACTCCCGGTATCGCACAATCGACATCGGCGATCATGCAGCGTCAGGTGTCGATGCCGCAGGTTCTGATGTGGCGACCACAATATGAACACGAGATCGAGCTGGATAATTTACAGCCCAATCCGGACGCGCCTGCGGTATCCACGTGGCCACCGAATGCGCCGAAGTTCTTGGGCGCCATGCGGCCATTGGCATCCCAGACTACTGCGTTATCTTTCGACGGCGCCAACTCGAACGATACGAATGCCACACCTCCGGACAGCATGGGCACGATCGGGCCCAGCCAATACATCGTTTTCGTCAACGGGCGGCTGCGTTCGTTCAACAAGACCGGCGTTGCCGATGGCGTGCTGAACGTCAGCCCCGACACGTTCTTCGCATCGGTAATGACGCCAGTCGGCGGATCGGTGGTGCTGAGTTTCACCAGCGACCCACAGATCCGCTACGATCGTTTCACGGCTCGCTGGTACCTCAGCATCATCGACGTGCCCTGCACGGATTCGAACTGCAACGGCACCGCCCCCAACCGCTGGTTGCTCGCGGTCAGCGATGCGGCGAGCAAGGGCACGATCACGGCGTCAACCGTGTGGACGTTCTTCTACGTCAGCACGGACACGACGAACTTTTGCGACTATCCGTCGTTGGGCATCGACGTCAACGCCTTGTACTTCGGCTGCAACATGTTCGGCGCTTCTTTTGCCGGTACCAACGGTTATGTCGTGCAGAAATCCTCCGTGCAGGGCGCCGGTCCGATGGTCGTCACGAAATTCGCCAGCTTGGGTACGGCTTCTTCTGGCATGTATACGCCACGCGGCGTGGACAACTTCGATGCTACCGCAACCGTTGGCTATTTCATTGGTGCTGACGCGGGCTTCTATAGCCGCATCAATTTTCGCCGTGTGAGCAACCCGGGCAGCGCCGCACCGACCATTTCTGCCAACATTCAGATCACCACGCCGACCACCGGCGCTACCAATCCGGTCGAGCATCTGGGCAACACCGGCGGCAACAACGGTCGCCTGGATTCGCTAGATCACCGTCTGTTCCAGGCGATGATCCGCAATGGGCATCTGTGGACCGCGCACAACCTGCGCGTGAACGCATCCGGCGTGGCAAACACTGGCGCTGCCGCGCGCAAGGCAGCGCGCTGGTACGACTTTACGATGAGTGATTCCAGCAATCCGGTGTTGAATCAGTCGGGCACGGTGTACGACAGCGCCAGCACGCTGGCGGCATCGGCGCAGTACTGGATTCCGTCGATCGCCGCCACCGGCCAAGGCCACGCGGTGATCGGCTTCAGCAAGGCAGGCACGCCCTTTGGCGCGACGCCTTCGTATACCG
>JAFEFD010000579.1 GCA_018240765.1 Pseudomonadota bacterium
CTGCCATGCGCATCTATCCTTTCGTCGTCGTGCTCGCGCTTTCCCTGACTGCGACCGCAGCGTTTGCTGCCGACACCCACAAACCCGCAGCACCGGCCGACGCCGCCGAGAAATCCGAATTCAACCTGCCGCCGTTGCCGAAGGATGCGCACGTCGCGCAATCAGTCACGGTCGAGGGCCGCACGCTCAAGTACACCGCCACGGTCGGCTCGTTGCCGGTGCGCGACGCCAAGGGCAAGAAGATCGCCGAGGTGGTGTTCACCGCCTACACGATGGAAGGCAAGGATCGGCCGGTCACGTTTGCGCTCAACGGCGGACCGGGCGCTTCGTCGGTGTACCTGAATTTCGGCGCGATCGGACCGAAGAAGGTGAAGTTCGGCGAGGCGGGCGACAACCCCTCCGATCCCGCGACCTTGCTCGACAATCCCGGCACGTGGCTCGGCTTCACCGATCTGGTCTTCATCGATCCGGTCGGCACCGGCTTCAGCCGCGCCCTGGTCGACGACAAGCAGGCAACCACGGATTTCTATTCGACCAACAGCGATATCCACTACCTGTCGCGAATCATCTACGACTGGCTGGTGAAAAGCGATCGCATGCAATCGCGCAAATTCCTGATCGGCGAAAGCTACGGCGGTTTCCGCGGCCCGCGCATCACCGAGTACATGCAAACCCAATTGGGCGTGGCGATGAACGGCGTGGTGTTGTTGTCGCCGTATCTGGATCCCGCGGCGTTCGAGGACGGCAATGTCTCGCCGCTGCCATGGATGCTGACATTGCCATCGATTGCCGCGGCGAATCTCGAACGCCAGCACAAACTCGATGCGCAGACGATGGCATCCGTCATCGACTACACGCGCACGACCTATGCGCAGACGCTGATGAAGGGCCGCAGCGATCCGGCGGCGACCGATGCGATGATCGCCAAGGTCACCGAACTGACGGGACTGGATCCAGTCTTCGTCAAGCGCTCCGGCGGACGCATCGAAACGCAAGCCTACCTGCGCGAGATCTACCGCAGCGAGGGCAAGCTCGGCAGCCGCTATGATTCGAACGTCACCGCCTGGGATCCGTTTCCGTTCGCGCCGCACCAGATGACCGGCGATCCCATCCTCAACGGCATCATCGCGCCAACCACAACCGCAATGGTCGATTTCGTCACCCGCATCGTCGGCTGGAAAATCGACGCGCGCTACAACGCGCTAAGCTACGAGGTGAACCGGCTGTGGCACAACGATGATGACGCGCAAACGGGTTCGGTCGAGCAACTGCGCAAGGCCGTGGCCAACGACCCAGGCTTGCGCGTGCTGATCGCGCATGGCTGGGACGATCTGTCGTGTCCGTTCATGGCCTCGGTGCTGATCGTCGACCAGATGCCGGCGATGGGCGACGCCAGCCGCGTGCAGGTCAAGGAATACGCCGGCGGCCACATGTTCTACGCGCGTCCTGACAGTCAGTCCGAATTGCGCGCGGACGCGATGAAATTGTTCGGTATTCGTTGATATTCACGAGCGGCGGCATCATGCCGCCGCTTTCGCGGCCCGCGGATTGCGCCACGCGCCGAGCAATTGCGCACGTCGCGCCTGCGCCTTTTCCAGATGCGCGTGCTTGATGTGGCCGTAGCCGCGGATGTGCTCGGGTACGCTGGCGATGTCGACGGCGAGCGGCAAATTCTCGCGGCTTAGTGTCGCCAGTAATTCCTCGACCGTGGCGAAGTATTCATCGATCAACGCGCGCTCGGTCTGGCGCTCGGCGGTGTAGCCAAAAACATCGAACGCGCCGCCGCGCAAGAACCGCAGTTTCGCCAGCAACCTGAACGCGCCGAACACCCATGATCCGTACTCGCCCTTGCGCAGCTTGCCTTCGCTGTCGCGGTGCGCGAGCAGCGGCGGCGCGAGATGGAAGTGCAGTTTGAAGTCGCCGTCGAATTGTTCGCGGATGCGTTTCTCGAAGTCGCCGCTGGTATACAGGCGCGCAACTTCGTATTCATCCTTGTAGGCCATCAGTTTGAACGCGTAGCGCGCCACGGCTTCGGTCAACGCGCTGGAGCCCGGCGTTTTCGCCTGTTCGGCGGCGCTCACCTTGTCGACGAGCGATTTGAATTTCTGCGCATACGCCGCGTCCTGGTAATCGGTGAGGAAAGCGACGCGACGCGCGATGCGCTCGTCCAGCGTGGTGCTCAGGTGCGAATCGTCCAGCACGATCGGCGCCGTCGCATCGGACTTGGCGCCACCGGCGGCGTCGCGCACTTTCGCAATATCGTGCGCCGCCATGCGTCCCCAGTTGAATGCGGCTTTGTTCATCTCGATCGCCGCGCCGTTCAATTCCACCGCGCGCATCAGAGCCTCGTGTGACAGTGGTACCCAACCTTTCTGCCAGGCGTAGCCGAGCATGAACAGATTCGCGCCGATCGAATCGCCGAGCAATTTCACGGCCAGATCGGTGGCATCGACGACATCGGGCATGGCGCCGCCGAGCGCGGTTTTCACCGCGTCGATGATGCCGCTCGCGGGAAACTGCATGTCGGGCTTCATCGTGAAACTGCCCGGCATTGCTTCGTAGGAATTGAGCACGACGTGCGAACGTCCGCCGCGAATCTTCGATAGCGACCAATAGTCGTTGACCACGACCATGTCGCAACCGAGCACCGCGTCGGCCTCGCCCGCGGCGATGCGCACGGCGTGGATGTCGGCGGGCGATTTCGCGATGCGCAGGTGACACGTCACTGCGCCGCCCTTTTGTGCCAAACCGGTCTGGTCGAGCACGGTGCTGCCTTTGCCTTCCAGGTGCGCGGCCATGCCGATCAGCGCGCCGATGGTGACGACGCCCGTACCGCCAATGCCGGTGACGAGAATGTTCCACGGTTTGGACAGGTCGCTCGCGAATTGCGGCTGCGGCAAGCTGGAAAAGTCCACTTTTCCACCACCGGGTTTGCGTTTCTTGAGTCCGCCGCCATGCACGGTGACGAAACTCGGGCAGAATCCCTTGACGCAGGAAAAATCCTTGTTGCAGCTCGACTGGTCAATCTCGCGCTTGCGCCCGAATTCGGTTTCCTTCGGCAGCACCGACACGCAAAACGATTCCTTGCCGCAATCGCCGCAACCCTCGCAGACCAGCGAATTGATGAACACGCGCTTCTTCGGATCTTCCAGCTTGCCGCGCTTGCGGCGGCGGCGTTTTTCGGTCGCGCAGGTCTGGTCGTAGATCAGCACCGAAGTGCCTTCGACTTCGCGCAGGCGCTTTTGCACGGCATCGAGTTCGTCGCGGTGGATGAATTCGACGTCGCTCGGGAAGATCGAGTGATCCGACCATTTTTCGATGTCGTCGCTCATCACGATGATGGTGGCGACGCCTTCGCTGCGCACCTGGTGCGCGATGGCGGGCACGCTGAGCTTGCCGTCCACGGGCTGGCCGCCGGTCATCGCCACCGCGTCGTTGTAGAGGATCTTGTAGGTGATGTTGACCTTCGCCGCGACCGCCTGCCGGATCGCGAGCGAGCCGGAATGGAAATACGTGCCGTCGCCGAGGTTCTGGAACACGTGTTTCGTGTTCGTGAACGGCGCCTGCCCGCACCAGGTCGCGCCTTCGCCGCCCATCTGCGTGAACGTGTCGGTGCGCCGATCCATCCACGTCACCATGTAATGGCAGCCGATGCCGCCGAGCGCACGTGAATCTTCCGGCACATTGGTCGAGGTGTTGTGCGGGCAGCCCGAGCAATAATGCGGCACGCGCGGGAAGTTCGCGCGCGGCAGGGTGAGTTCGTGTTCCTTGGCGTCGATCCAGGCCACGCGCGCGGCCATCGCTTCGCTGGCGAAGAAGCGCGACAGGCGCTTGGCGATGACCAGCGCGATCATGGCCGGCGTCAGTTCGCCGGTCGAAGGCAGGATCCAGTTGCCGTCTTCGTCGTACTTGCCGACGATGTGCGGGCGTGTGTCCCAGTTGAACATGTATTCCTTCATCTGCGATTCGATGAAGGAACGTTTTTCCTCGACCACGATGACGTCTTCGAGGCCGCGCGCGAATTCGCGGATGCCTGCGGGTTCCAGCGGCCAGGTCATGCCGACCTTGTAGACGCGGATGCCGATCGCGCGGGCATCGGCCGCGCTGATGCCGAGGTATTCCAGCGCCTGCAGGACGTCGAGGTAACTCTTGCCGGTGGTGACGATGCCGAGCCGGGCCCTGGGCGAATCGAGTACCACTCGATCGATGCCGTTCGCACGCGCAAACGCGCAGGCGGCCGCGACGGCATAGCGATGCAGGCGCATTTCCTGATCCAGCGGCGGATCGGGCCAACGGATGTTCAATCCACCCGGCGGGAGTTCGAAATCCTGCGGCAACACGATGTCGAGCTGGTGCGGGTCGACAATGACGCTGGCGCTGGATTCAACCGTTTCCGCGATCGTCTTGAATCCGACCCAGCGTCCGGTGAAGCGCGACATCGCCCAGCCGAGCAGGCCCATGTCGAGGATGTCCTGCACGCCGGCGGGATTGAGTATCGGCATCATGGCCGAGACGAATTCCAGTTCCGAACCGTGCGGCAAAGTCGATGAGCGGCAGGCGTGGTCGTCGGCCGCGAGCGCGAGCACGCCGCCGTTTTTCGAAGTACCCGCGGCGTTGCCGTGCTTGAACACGTCGCCGCAGCGATCAACCCCGGGGCCCTTGCCGTACCACATCGAAAACACGCCATCGTACTTGGCGCCCGGGAACAGGTTCGCCTGCTGCGTGCCCCAGACCATGGTCGCGCCGAGATCCTCGTTCAATCCCGGCGTGAATTCGATATTGGAAGCGGCGAGATGCTTTTTCGCCTTCCACAACTCCAGATCGAATCCGCCCAGGGGCGAACCGCGATAGCCGGAAATGAATCCTGCGGTGTTCAAACCGGCAGCGCGATCGCGCATCTGCTGCATCAGCGGCAGCCGCACCAGCGCCTGCACGCCGGACAGGTAAATGCGCCCGGCCTCGCGGGTGTATTTGTGCTCGAGGGTGTAATCGAGGTCGAGTTTGGCAGCGGGGACGGACATAGGCGGTCGTGACGGCGGATTGGATGCCCATTCTACCAGCCGCTCGCCCAGCGACCGTGGCGGCGCAAGCCGGAACCTGTATGATCCATGCCGTTGACCTTTCTCGGGGGAGGCCGGGAAATGGTTTTCAACTCGCTCACATTCGTGGCGTTCTTCGCGCTCGTGCTGGTTGTGCACAACCTGCCGTTGCCGTGGACTTGGCGCAAGGTCAACTTGCTGCTCGCCAGTTACCTGTTCTACACGGCGTGGAATCCGCCGTTCGTGATCCTGTTGTGGATCTCCACCGTCGTCGATTGGTACGCGGCGCAGGGACTGGTGAAAGCCAAGCGCGAATCAGCGCGGCACGCGTGGATGGTGTTGTCGGTGGTCGCCAACCTCGGCATGCTCGGTTACTTCAAGTACGGCCAGTTCCTGCTCGACAACTTCGCTGCGATGCTGCACGCGGCCGGCGTTGCCTACCAGCCGGCGCCACACGACATCGTGCTGCCGGTTGGCATCTCGTTCTATACCTTTGCGACATTGGCCTACACGCTCGATGTGTATCTGCGCCGCGCTGAGCCTGCGGAGAATTTCCTCGACTACGCGCTGTTTGTCACCTTCTTCCCGCATCTGGTCGCTGGCCCGATCATGCGTCCGACCGAACTCGTGCCGCAGTTCGAGCAGCCGCGTCGCGCAAGCGCCGATCAGTTGCGCTTCGGCCTCGCCCTGATGACGCTGGGCCTGTTCAACAAGGTCGTGCTGGCTGACGGATTTCTCGCGCCGGTGGCCGAGAAAATCTACGACGCGCAGGCGATTCCCGGCGCGCTCGATGCCTGGGCGGCGACGCTTGCTTTCAGCGGACAGATCTTCTGCGATTTCGCCGGATATTCGACCACCGCGATCGGCGCGGCGATGTGCCTGGGTTTTGCGATGCCGGACAACTTCCGTTTTCCGTACGCGGCGATCGGTTTTTCCGATTTCTGGCGGCGCTGGCATATCACCCTGTCAGCTTGGTTGCGCGATTATCTGTACATCCCGCTCGGCGGCAATCGCCACGGCGAGCGTCGCACCCTGGCCGCGTTGATGACGACGATGCTGCTCGGAGGCCTGTGGCACGGCGCGAGCTGGACTTTCGTCGTCTGGGGCGGATTGCACGGCGTGTATCTGGCAGCCGAACGCTTGCTGCGCAAGCATTTCAACGGCTACCGGCCCGGCACGCTCGCGCTCGTGGCGCTGGGTCTGCTCACCTACGCACTGGTCAACATCACCTGGGTGTTCTTCCGCGCCAAGACCTTCGGCACGGCGTGGACGGTGCTCGGCGGCATGTTCGGCACAAATGCGGCGGCCAAGCCGATCCTGTCGACGTTCTTTCTGCTCAGCGTCGCGGTCATCGTCGGCGGTCTGGTGCTGACGCACTGGTTCATGCGCGCACGCACGCTCGAGTCGGTAATCGCGCGCGCGCATCCGGCGGCGCTGTGCCTGGTCTGGGGCCTGCTTGCGTTCGCCATCGTCATCGCCCAGGGCGAAGGCGCGGCCTTCATCTATTTTCAATTCTGATCATGGACATGCGCCGCAGCGAAGTTTCACCAGAAGATCAGGCCCGCTACCTGCGCCGCGGCGACTACGCGCGCGTGACTGCCGCCGATCGTCCCGGCGTGGCCCAGCCGGTGCCGCTGCGCGAGGTGCCGGCGCAGCCATGGGGGCGCATCCTGCTCGGCGCATTCGTGCTGTTCGCAGTGCTGATCGGCGTCTGGGAATGGTATTGGCGTGCGTGGGGCGCCGTGCCCGATTACTACAACAGCAATGCCGAGTGGGCGCAGCAGCGCCGCCGTATCGACAATGGCGAAGGCAACAAGACCGTGCTGATCGGCTCCTCGCGCGTGCTGTTCGACGTGCAGTTGCCGGTGTGGGAAAAATTGACCGGCGAACGTCCGATTCAGCTGGCGCTCGAAGGCACGACGTCGCTGGTGACGATGGAGAACCTGGCCGCTGATCCGAATTTCACCGGGCATTTGCTGGTGGGCGTGGCGCCGGATCTGTTCTTCAGCGGCTTCGCCTATCGCGGTGACGCGTTGAAATACTATCAAAAGGAAACACCGTCGCAGCGCATCGGCAACTGGCTGTCGCGCAAGTTGATCGAACCGTACTTCGCGTTTTTCGATGAGGATTTCGCGCTGCCCAAAGTAGCCAAGCGCCAGGATTGGCCGGCGCGACCGGGCGTACCGAACCGGCTCGATGTGCGCAAGCTCAGCGTCAGCGAAGCCGACCGCAACACGCATATGTGGGACAAGGTCTATACCGATGTCGCGTACCGGGATCTCGCGCGCAGCATCTGGGCGCAGCATCTGAACGGCCCACCGCCACCGGATATGGACACGCCGGAAAAAGTGGCGAAGGCGATCGAAACGCAGATTCAGCGCGCGGTCGACGCGACGGCCAAGCTGCGCGCACGCGGTGTCGAAGTCGTGTTCGTGCGTCCGCCAGATGCCGGGCCGTATCACGAATTCGACGAACATGTGTTTCCGCGCGCAAAGACCTGGGATGTGCTGCTCGCCAAAACCGGCGCGCCAGGCATTCATTTCGAGGATTATCCGGAACTGCGAGGCTTCGATCCGCCGGAATGGTCGCACCTGAAACCGGATGATGCCGTACGCTACACCACTGCGCTGGTGCCGCTGGTCGAGCGCGGATTCGCCAGCGAAACACCAGCGTCGGCAAAGTAGACGTTACAGGGCGTCCGCGTCCATCTCGCCGGTGCGAATGCGGATCACCTGATCCAGCGCATACACGAAAATCTTGCCGTCGCCGATCTTGCCGCTGTTGGCAGACTTGGTGATCACCTCGACCACGCGTTCGACAAGGTTGTCCGACACGGCGATTTCGAGTTTCAGTTTCGGCAAAAAATCGACCACGTATTCGGCACCGCGGTATAGCTCGGTGTGGCCCTTCTGCCGGCCGAAGCCCTTGACCTCGGTCACGGTGATGCCCTGCACGCCTGCCTCGGCCAGCGCCTCGCGCACATCGTCGAGCTTGAACGGCTTGATGATCGCCATCACCATTTTCATGCGGAACTCCGAAAAACTTTGCCCGGCGCAACTATACCCGCGACGTAGGCGATTTCCTACGCGACGCGGCGCAACCCACGGACAGCGCGCGTGCGTGCGTTTGGCTACACTGCCCGCACGTTCCGCAATGGATGACTGCCATGTTCAATGCCACCGCGATCGACGACCTGGCCCGGCGCCTGGCTGATCTGGTTCCGCCCGGTGCACGTGAAGCGCGCGACGATCTCGCGTCCAATTTCCGTGATGCGTTGCGCGCGGGATTGCGCAAGCTGGATCTCGTCACGCGCGAGGAATTCGACGTGCAACGCAGCGTGTTGTTGCGCACGCGCGAGAAGGTCGAAGCGCTGGAAGCGCGCGTGGACGAGCTGGAACGCAAACCCGGCGCTCCCTAGTTTTCCCCCACACCGCCCGGACTGCCGCGCGCGCGGCACGGGCCGGTTTTGTCCGGAGGTTTTGCATGAGTCTCGCCATC
Source organism: Pseudomonadota bacterium (assembly GCA_018240765.1). Lineage (GTDB taxonomy): Bacteria > Pseudomonadota > Gammaproteobacteria > Xanthomonadales > Rhodanobacteraceae > Rudaea. The sequence goes on from JAFEFD010000579.1 coordinate 8,538, forward strand.
GTCCACAGTCGCGCGCAAGAAGGTGTCTCGGCGCCGCCGGTGACGGTGGAAGTGCATCTGTCCGGCGGACTTCCCGGAACCAATATCGTCGGCCTTCCGGAAGCGGCGGTAAAAGAGGCACGCGACCGTGTACGCGTGGCGATCCAGAATGCGCAGATGGAATATCCGGCACGTCGTGTCACTGTCAGTTTGGCGCCGGCGGACTTGCCAAAGGACGGCGGACGTTTCGACTTGCCGATCGCGCTCGGCATCCTTGCGGCGCAAGGAATCCTGCCCAAGGAAAACCTCGGCAAATACGAATTCCTCGGCGAGCTCGCGCTGTCCGGTGAACTGCGCGCGGTCACCGGCGTGCTGCCGGCGGCGTTGAAGGCGGCAAAATCGGGACGCGCACTGATCGTGCCGCGCGAAAACGGCGCCGAAGCCGCGCTAGCCAGTGGCGGCACTGCGCATGGCGCGGGATCGCTGTTGGAAGTGTGCGCATTCCTGCGCGGCACGGCCCAACTTGCGGTCGCATCCAGCGCCGCAGCAATCGAGATCCCAATCGCCGCCGCACTCGACCTTGCCGATGTGCGCGGCCAGCCGCATGCGCGGCGCGCATTGGAAATTGCCGCCACTGGCAATCACCACGCGCTTTTCGTCGGACCACCCGGCACCGGCAAGACCATGCTGGCGAGCCGCCTGCCAGGCATCCTGCCACCGCTGACCGAAGCCGAGGCGCTGGAAGCCGCGGCGATCCGATCTGTTGCCGGCTGCGGTATCGATTTTCATGCATGGAAAACGCGGCCTTTCCGCGCGCCGCACCATACCGCCTCCGCCGTCGCCCTGGTTGGCGGCGGGCCGGTGCCGCGCCCGGGAGAGATCTCGCTCGCGCATCGCGGCGTGCTGTTCCTCGACGAACTGCCGGAGTACGACCGCCGCGTGCTGGAAGTACTGCGCGAGCCGCTGGAATCCGGACACATCGTGATCTCGCGCGCGGCGCGCCAGGCCGAGTTTCCCGCCGCGTTCCAGCTCGTCGCGGCAATGAATCCCTGTCCCTGCGGATACGCAGGCGACCCCAGCGGACGTTGCGCCTGCACGCCCGAACAGGTGCGCCGCTACCGCGCACGCGTATCCGGTCCGCTGCTGGATCGCATCGATTTGCAGATTGCGGTACCGCGCGTGCCACTGGTCGAACTCGGTGAAGCGGCACTTGGCGGGGAATCCAGCGCCGTGGTGCGTGAGCGCGTGGTCGCCGCGCGCGACCGGCAACTGCAACGCGCCGGCAAGGCGAACGCGCAATTGTCCAACCGTGAAGTTTCACGTGACTGCGCACTTACCCCTTCCGACCGCGCCCTGCTCGAACGCGCACTCGACAAGCTCGGCCTGTCCGCGCGCGCCTACCACCGTGTGCTGCGCGTCGCACGCAGCATCGCCGACCTCGACAGTGCCGAACGTGTTGCCACGGCGCACCTGACCGAGGCGATCCAGTATCGACGCGCGCTCGGCAACAGTTGATCCCTACGCCGAAATCGCCAGGCGCTCGCTGTAGTAAATCCGCGCAGTGACCGCGCAGACCACAAACGCGGCGATGGACGTGCAGACGAAGCAGATCAGCAAGGCCATGTCCGATACCGGATCGCCGCGCATCAGGCGCAGGATCGTGACTTGTTGGCCCATCAGCGGCACAGCGTACATCCACAACTGCGTCTTGATCGGCAGGATCGACAACAGCAAGGTCGGGATGATCGGCACGAGCATGAGCAGCGACAGATAGGTCTGCGCTTCACGGTAGCTCTTGGCGAATGCGGCGACGAGCGTCTGCAAGGCGCCGAGCAAGGCGGCCAGCGGCAGCATCACGAACACCGTGGCGACGATGAAACGCGGACCGAGGGTCAGGCTCATGCCGATCTTTTCCGTCGGCAGGAACTGGCCGACGACGGCGAATGCGACGATCGACAAGGCGACCGTCGTGATCGCAAACGCGGTTGTCGCCATCAGCTTGCCACCGAGAATCTTCCAGCGCGGCACCGGATTGGCAAGCAAGGGCTCCAGCGACTGGCGCTCGCGTTCACCGGCAGTGGTATCGATGGCCAGCGCCATGCCACCGATGAAACCGCCGAGTATGAAGAAGTACGGCAGCATCGCGAACATGAGTCCGGCGCGGCTTTGCGGCGTGGACTGGT
>JAFEFD010000057.1 GCA_018240765.1 Pseudomonadota bacterium
GCCGCCGTGCTGGCCGGCTGTGCCACGCCGATGCCGCGCAAGGACGATCCGCTGGAATCGTTCAACCGCAAGATGTACGCATTCAACGATTTCGCCGATCGCGTCGCGATCCGTCCGGTCGCAGTGGCCTATCGCAAGGTGACGAACCCGACTTCGCGCACCCTGGTCAGCAATTTCTTCGCCAATATCGAATCACCGATCACGATCGCGAACGACTTGTTGCAGGCGAATCTGCCGCAAGCCGGAAAGGCCACCAGTCGCTTGCTGATCAACACCACGGTCGGCTTTCTCGGCTTTTTCGATCCGGCCAGCGAAATGGGCATCGAGGCCAGCCCCAGCGATTTTGGCGTGACCCTGGCCAAATGGGGCGTGCCGGACGGGCCTTACCTTGTGCTGCCGCTATTCGGTTCGACCACGCTGCGCGATGTCTGGCGCCTGCCGGTGGACGGCTATTTCTTCGATCCGCTGAGCATCTACGCGCGCAACCACGACAAGGAATTGCACGCCGAATACCTGCCCACGATGGCCTACCTCGTCACCTTGCGTTCAACCGGCATCGATGCGGAAGGCTTGCTCCAGGGCGTTTTCGATCCCTACGTTTTCTACCGCGACGCGTATCGTCAACGCCGCCTGTACCAGATCTATCGCGGCGAACCGCCGCTGGACGTGATCCAGTCGCTGCAGGGCGGCAACGATCTGGACGAAGCCGACAAGCTTCTGCAGGAGCAGGAGCAGTACGAGACGCAACACAGGCAGAAAAAACCGGGTCAGGGTGGCGGCACGCCGCAACATTGACTTGGGCCATGGCGCGTCCGCGCCGGTCATTCAGGAGCAATCACGATGACATCGCCTGGGCGTGTTTCCACGGCAAGCCTCGCGTCGGTTTTTCTGATGCTGATGCCGGTTGCCGCGGCTCATGCCGCGGACAAGACAGTCGCGACGATCGCCAGGGATTCCGCCAAGCTCGGCAACACGACAATTGCCGCATCGTGGTCGACCAGGGATGGCCACCTGGATGACTTTGCCGTTTCCGCTCATGCGGAAAAAACCACGCTGAAGTTTGCCGCGCCGTTCGCGATCGTGCTGGCCGATGGCAAGACCTTCACGCCGGCCGACCTGAAACTCGCGGTCAAGCCGGGTCGGCGCGCGCTCGCCGCCGACCCCAAGGCTTCGCGCCTCGGCAATCATTTTCCGGGACAAGCCGCAACCGCAAGTTTCGAGGATGCCGATCGACGCCTGCGCATCGACTGGAGCCTGATCCAGCGCGATGACGCCGCCTACGTGCGCGAGGCCGTCAAGATCACGGCACTCAAGCAGGACGAGGCGATCGCGGAAGTCGTCCTGCTCAAGGCCGTTGACGTGGCAGGCGCCACCGTCGACGGCGACGTGAACGGATCGCCGATCGTGTTCGGCAACTGGTATTTCGGGTTCGAAAACCCGTTGTCGGAAAGCGAGGTGCGCGGCAACATCCGCGCGCGCACCTTGCTCAAGCGGACCTTGCCGCTGCGCCAGGGCCAATCGATCGAGTACTCGGCCGTGGTCGGCATCGCACGCCCCGGGCAACTGCGCCGCGATTTCGCAACGTATGTCGAGCGCGAACGCGCGCATCCGTACCGGCCGTTCCTGCACTACAACTCGTGGTACGACATCGGCTACTTCACCCCGTACACGCAAGA
>JAFEFD010000580.1 GCA_018240765.1 Pseudomonadota bacterium
CTTCGCCTATCTCGCCGGCATGCGCTGGGGCCGGCGCAAGCTCGCGCCATCGATCAGCCCGGGCAAGACCTGGGCCGGCGTCTACGGCGGGTTGGCCGCCACGGCCGTCGTCGCCGCGATCGGCGGCTGGCTGCTCGGCGTACAGGATTTGCGGCTGCCCGCACTCGTCGCACTCGCCCTGCTGTGCGTGTGTTTTTCCGTCGTCGGCGACCTGTTCGAAAGCCTGATCAAGCGCCACGCCGGCGTTAAGGATTCCGGCGCACTGTTTCCCGGCCACGGCGGCGTATTCGATCGCCTCGACGGCATCTTTGCGCTGTTGCCGCTGTTTGCGCTCGGCAAATTGCTGTTGGGAATATGAAGCGCGTAGCGGTACTCGGTGCCACCGGATCCATCGGCGCCAGCGCGCTGGACGTGATCGCGCGCCATCCCGACCGATTCGCCGTCGCCGCGCTTAGCGCGAATCGCAATGTCGATGCGCTGGTGGCGTTGTGCGTTCGGCACCGTCCCGCGTTGGCAGTGATCGCCGACGCCGCGCTCGAATCCGAACTGCGCAGCAAACTCGCGGCGGCAAATCTGGCCACGCGCGCCGCTTGCGGTGCTGAGGGATTACGCGAAGCCGCGGCAGGCGACGCCAACATCGTCATCGCCGCGATCGTCGGCGCGGCGGGACTGGATTCGACGCTGGCCGCCGCGCGCGCCGGCAAGCGCCTGCTGCTGGCGAACAAGGAAGCGGTGGTCATGGCAGGGCCGCTGCTGCTGCAGGCCCTGCGCGAGGGCAGCGGCGAACTGGTGCCGATCGATTCGGAGCACAACGCGATATTTCAATGTTTGCCGAGTGGCAGGCCAGATCTTGAACGGTGCAGACTCGAACAAGCCGGCGTCCGCCGCATCGTGCTGACCGCTTCGGGCGGGCCATTTCGTGGGCGCGCGCGCGCGCAACTCGCCGCCGTCACGCCGGATCAGGCCTGCGCGCACCCGAACTGGGTCATGGGCCGCAAGATTTCGGTGGATTCGGCCACGCTGATGAACAAGGGCCTGGAAGTCATCGAAGCGCACTGGCTGTTCGGCGCGCATGCGGATCAGATCGACGTCGTCGTGCATCCGCAAAGCATCGTGCATTCGCTGGTCGAATATGCGGACGGTTCCACGTTGGCGCAACTTGGCAACCCGGACATGCGCACCGCGCTCGCGCATGCGCTGGCCTGGCCCGAACGCATCGAGTCGGGCGTGGCAAGCCTTGATCTTGTGCGCATGGGCGCGTTGCAATTCGAAGCGCCGGACCGCGCTACATTCGCGTGCCTGGATCTGGCCTATCGCGCACTCGCCGCCGGCGGCACCGCGCCGGCGATCCTGAATGCCGCGAACGAGGTTGCGGTGGAAGCCTTCCTTGCTGGCAGCCTGCCCTTCCTCGCCATCGCCGAGGTCATCGACGATACGCTCGACGCAATGCCCGCTGAACCGGTCGGTTCGCTGGAAGCCTTGATTTACGCCGATTTAACCGCGCGCCAGCATGCACAACGTATGATGCGCCGGATGCACTGTTGTTGAGTATCCGATGAGCGAGTTTCTGGGTTCGGTCTGGTGGCTGCTGGTCACGCTGGGACTGCTGGTCACCTTCCATGAGTTCGGCCACTTCTGGGTCGCGCGCCGCTGCGGCGTGAAAGTGCTGCGCTTTTCGGTCGGTTTCGGCAAGCCGGTGTGGTCGCGTTTCGGCCGCGATGGCGTGGAGTACGCGATCGGCGCGATTCCGCTCGGCGGCTACGTGAAATTCCTCGACGCGCGCGAAGCCGACCATCCCGAGGCGGTCGCGCACGAGGCTGGCGAATACAACGCCGCGCCGGTCGGCAAGCGCATGCTCATTGCGGTCGCCGGGCCTGTGTTCAACATCGTGTTCACCATTTTCGCGTTCTGGGCGATGTTCGTGGTCGGTCGTCCCGACTTCCAGCCGGTGATCGGCGCGCCGCAAGGCCTGGCCGCCGCCGCCGGCTTGCAGGCCGGTGATCGCATCGTGTCGGTGGACGGCGATCGCGTGGATTCGTGGAGCGCGGCCATGCTCGACATCGCGCAGGCCGCGATGCTGCGCCGTGATGTCGCGCTGCAAGTCCAAAAAACAGGCAATGCACCCCAGACACTCACGCTGGCCTTGAGCCAACTGCCGCAAGGCGTTGCCGACGACAGCAAGACCTTCGACACGATCGGCCTGCAATTGCAGCCGCCGCCCGCCGTGGTCGGCGCAGTGAGCGCTGGCGGCGCCGCGGCGCTGGCAGGCCTGCACGAAGGCGACCGCATCACCGCGATCAACGACAAGCCGGTCGGCTCGTTCGCCGAGATGGTCAAGCTAGTCCCGCAACTGGCCGCGCAGAATCCGCGCCTGCACCTGACCGTACAACGCGGCAACGACACGCTGGGCTTCGACCTGACCGCCGAACGCCGCGAATCCGGTGGCCAGGAGCGTTGGCTGATCGGCATCTCTGCCGCCAATTCGCACGACGCCCTGGAACGCTACAACCCGATGCGCGCCTTTCCCGCCGCGTTGCGCGAAACCTGGAAAACCACCAGCGCCACGCTGGGCATGATCGGCGCCATGCTCAGCGGCGCGGCGTCGACCAAAAACCTGTCCAGCGTGATCAGTATCGCCCAGGTGGCCAATGCGTCGGCGCACATGGGCGTGGCCTGGTTCCTGTCGTTTCTCGCGGTGATTTCGCTGAGCCTTGGAATCCTCAACCTGCTGCCGATTCCCATGCTCGACGGCGGGCATCTGCTCTACTACGTCATCGAATGGATAAAGGGCAGTCCCTTGAGCGAACGCGCCCTTATCGCCGGGCAATACGTCGGCATGGCGGCGTTGGCGGCCCTGATGAGCCTGGCTTTTTACAACGATATCCTGCGCTTGGTCGCCGGATGACATTACAATACCGGGCCGCGACGGTTGTCGCCGCGGCATTCCCGCATACAAAAACAAACGTTGGATCGTGACGATGAAGCGTATCGCCGCTCTTGTACTGCTCGCCTGCCTTGCCGCCAAAGCCCACGCGTTCGATCCGTTCGTCGCATCCGATATCCGCATCGACGGGCTGCAACGCATCTCCGCCGGCACGGTGTTCACCTACCTGCCGGTCGAAAAGGGCGACCAGGTCACCAATGAGCGCGCCGCGCAGGCGATCCGCGCGCTGTACAAGACCGGGTTCTTCAGCGATGTGTCCGTCGCGCGCCAGGACAACATCCTGGTGATCACGGTCAAGGAACGCCCCGCAATCTCCAAGATCCAGATCAAGGGCAACAAGGACCTCAAGACCGAGGATCTGCTCAAGGGCCTGAAGGACATCGGCCTGTCCGACGGCGAACCTTTCGACCGCCTGTCGCTGGATCGCGTCACCCAGGAACTCACGCGCCAGTACTACAACCGCGGCAAGTACAACGTCACGATCAAGCCGACCGTGATCAACCTCGACCGCAACCGCGTGGAACTGGCGATCAACATCGCCGAGGGCAAGGTCGCCAAGATCAAGCAGATCAATGTCGTCGGCAACCATGCCTTCACCCAGGCGCAGATCCGCGACGATTTCGAATCCGACACCAGCA